>CAZPUV010000161.1:0-6422 GCA_964589805.1 uncultured bacterium
GCTCGATCATGTAGCCGATCATGCCCTCGGTCTCGGCCCCGAGCACGTCCAGCGGCGTGGTCGCCCCCGACTGGGCCGCCTGCAGTGCGAGCAGTCCGACCTGTGGTCCGTTGCCGTGCGAGATGACCAGGTCGTTTCCATCCGCCAGCGGCGCGATTGCGCGTGCGGCTGCGCGCACGTTCGCGCGCTGGTTTTCGACGGTGAGCGGTTCGCCGCGCTTGAGGAGCGCGTTGCCGCCGAGTGCAATCACGATGCGGCGTCGGGCCATGGGACCTCACTCGCCGATCGTGGCGACGAGAATCGCCTTGATGGTGTGCAGGCGGTTCTCGGCCTGGTCGAACACGATCGAGTGTTTCGACTCGAAGACATCTTCGGTTACTTCGAGGCCGTCGAGTCCGTACTGCTGGAAGATCGTTTCTCCAACCTTCGTGTCCCGGTTGTGGAACGCCGGCAGGCAGTGCAGGAACTTCACGTCTGGATTACCGGTGAGATCGAGCACGTGGCGGTTCACCTGATACGGCTTCATCACCCTGATGCGCTCCTCCCATTTCGATTCCGGCTCTCCCATCGATACCCACACGTCCGTGTAGAGGAAATCGACGCCGCGCACGCCTTCTTCGACATCCTCGGTGAGGGTGATGCGGGCCCCGCTCCCGGCGGCGAGTTTCCGGCACTGCTCGACCAGCGCCTTCTCGGGCCAGCACGAACGCGGGGCCGCCAGACGCACGTCCATGCCCAGAATCGCCGCACCGGCCATCAGGGAATTGCCCATGTTGTTGCGCGCGTCGCCGAGGTAGCAGAAGGCGATCTTCTCGACCGGCTTGTCGCAGTGTTCGACCATGGTAAGGACGTCGGCCAGCACCTGGGTGGGATGGAATTCGTCGGTGAGGCCGTTGTACACGGGAACGCCCGCGTGTCGCGCCAGCTCTTCCACCACGGCCTGTCCGAACCCGCGGTACTCGATTGCGTCGTACATCCGGCCGAGCACCCGCGCGGTATCCTTCATCGTCTCCTTGTGCCCGATCTGCGAGCCGGACGGGCCGAGGTACGTGACGTGGGCGCCCTGGTCGAACGCGGCCACCTCGAACGCGCAGCGCGTGCGTGTCGACGTCTTCTCGAAGATCAGCGCGATGTTGCGTCCCTTGAGGCGCGGAAGTTCTCGCCGGGACTTCTTCTCTTCCTTGAGCTTCCGCGACAGATCGATGAGAAAGAGCATCTCCTCCCGGTTGAAATCGAGATCCTTCAGAAAGTGCCGCTTGTGCAGATTGATGCCGCTCATGTGTGTTCTCGCTCCATTGTCAGATCGGGTCGCGCAGGAGCGGGCACGTCATGCAGTGGCCGCCGCCGCGCCCGCGTCCGAGCTCGGATCCGTCTATGGTCAACACCTTGATGCCCGCCTTGCGCAGGCGCTTGTTGGTGTACTCGTTCTTCGAATAGGCGATGACGACGCCCGGCTCGATGGCGACGAGGTTGTTGCCGTCGTCCCACTGCTCCCGCTCCGCCTGGTAATCGTCTCCGCCGGTTCCAATGACGCGCAGCTTCTTGACGGCCAGCGCGTCGGCGATCGCATCGAGGAAGCTCTTCTCCTCGGTGATGTCTATCTGGCCCGCCTTGTCGCCCGGGCGCAGGCTGAAGGCGCGGATGCGGTCCGCGACCTTGGGGTAGATCGTCACCGCGTCCCTGTCCACCATGGTGAAAATCGTGTCCAGGTGCATGTGGGCACGGTCCCTGGACATCACACACGCGATCACGCGGTCGGCCGCCTCGTAACGGAAGAGCGACTGCGCCAGCCGCTCCACCATCTGCGCCGTCGTGCGCTCGCCGATTCCCACGAGGACCGTCTTGTTGCCGATGGGCATGACGTCGCCGCCCTCCAGCGACGCGCGTCCCCAGTCTTCCTGCACGAACTTGCCCTGCTCGTCCTGGTCCGGGTACCAGAATTCGAAATCGGCATCGGCGAACATCGGATGCCAGTTGTAGATCGCCGCCACGTGCACGACTTCGAGCTGGCGTGCCTCGAAGTACATCGGGTTCAGCGACACGCCGTTGTAGATCCACGACGACGAGTCGCGCGTGAACATGGAGTTGGGAAGCGGCGGCAGCACGAAATCCATGGACTCCATCGTTACCAGGGTCAGCGAGTGCTTGCGCAGGAAACTGTCGTCGATCTCGATTCTCGCCAGCCCGCCGATCAGAATCGAAGACAGCCGCCGCGGCTCCAGCTCGATCAGGTAGGCCCGGAAATCCTTCACCAGCGCCGCGCCCACGGTCAGGCGTGTGACGGTCTTGTCGACCACGAACGACCTCGCCTCGGGGATACGCAGCACCTCGGCCAGGAGATCGTCCAGGTAGAACACCTCGACGCCACGGCGTTCCAGGTGAGCGACGAACTTGTCGTGCTCGCCGCGCGCCTTGCGTACCCAGAGGACGTCGTCGAACAGGAGCTCCTCGCAGTTGGACGGCGTCAGGCGGCGGAGACTCAGGTCGGGCCGGTGGACGAGGACCTTGCGGAGTCTGCCGACCTCCGAGTCCACGCGATACTGCGTCATCGAATCACTCCCGGAGCTCACGGCCTGTGAGCCGGATGAAGAGGCTCTCGAGGGAGGGGGGCTTGATGGCCACTTCCTTGACCTGGTCGAGGGTCGCGGCGATCTCGATGAGGCGCGACGCGTGACCACTTCCGCTCGGTACCGCGATCACGACCTCGTCCCCGTCGTCGATCAGAATCTCCGCTCCCGTGAGTGACGCGACCCTGCTCCGCAGTCCCTCGCGCTCGAACTCGCCGCGCAGGCTGAACAACTGTACGTCCTCAACCTCGGCGCGCAGGTTGCTCAGCGTGCCTTCCTTGATGATGCGGCCGCCGTCGATGATGCCCACCCGGTTACAGAGGCGCTCCGCTTCCTCGAGATGGTGTGTGCTCATGAGGACGGCGGTGCCGTTCGCCGCGATCTCGCGCACGCGCTCGAGCAGGAGCATGCGTGTCTGGGGGTCGAGGCCGGTGGTCGGCTCGTCCAGGATGAGGGCCTTCGGCTCGTGGATGACGCCGAGCACCAGGGTGAGCCGGCGCAGCATTCCGCCGGAGAATTCGCCCGCGGGCTTTCGGGCGTGGTCGGACAGCTCGATCCAGTCGAGCAGGTCGCGCGATCGTTCCCGCAATACGGCAGGTTCGACGCCGTAGAGCGAGCCGAAGAACATGCAGTTCGCCATTGCCGTCAGTTCTTCGATGACGATCGACTGCTGGGGCACCACGCCGAGGATCTTCTTGGCGGCGATGGGCTCGCGCGTCACGTCATGCCCGCCGATCCGCGCCTCGCCGGACGACGGTGCGACCAGACCGGAGAGGATGTTGATCGCGGTGGACTTGCCCGCGCCGTTGGGTCCGAGCAATCCGTACACCTCGCCGGGCTCGACCCGGAACGAAATCCCGCGCACCGCCTCGACTTTCCCGTAGCTTTTTGTTAGGCTGCTAACTTCTATCATGATTTGTACTTGCTTGCGTGACGAATTGGGGGAGTATAGGTTGAGAGGGTGCCGGCGGTCAAGCGAGGCTCCCCGCACGAGTCCATGAAACGACGCCATCGTCTTCTCTTCGCGATTGTGGTCGCCGCCGCCGTTCTGTTGAGCGGGGAGGCGCTCCTGTGGATGGCAAGTCCTTCGGAGTACCTCTACCCCCGCTACCAGTTCTCCGCGGAGTACGGGCTGCTTCCGTTTCCCGGTGTCAGGATGGTGCACGGGATACCACGACGATTCCAGTTCAGGTACACGGTGGGGGCGATGGGTTGCCGCGGAGACACCCCGTCGCCGGAATCCACCGTGCTGCCGGTCGTGCTGGTGCTGGGGGATTCCTACGCCTTCGGCATGGGAGTCTCCGATGGCGAGGAGTTCCCGGCGGTGATGCGCCGCCGTCTGGCGGGGACCGCGGAAGTGGTGAACCTGGGGTCGCCGGGTTGGGGGCTCACGCAGGAGATCCGTCGTTTCGTCGAAACCGGCGAGGCGTACGACCCGGACATTGTCGTTCTGCAGTTCTGCGCAAACGATCCGGACGACAACCTGGCCAACCGTGTCACGATCGTCGACGATGACGGGTTCGTGTTTCGCGACAGCGCGAACTCGCTCAACTGGATCAAGAAGTACCTGTCACGGTCGTTTCTGCAGCGCACGCAACTCTATAATTTCGTGCGCACCCGCGCGTCGCGCGCGGTGCTGGGGCGCATGGCAAGACGCGAGGAGGCGCAACTCGTCGCGCAGGATCCGTCACAGGCGATGGCAGACAGCCCGACGGCGAAGGAAATGGTCTACATCGACCTCCTGGAAGCGTTCGCGGCCCGGCTCCGCCGCGACGGTCGCCTCCTGCTCATGATCTCCGTCGACCGGCAGCTCACCCAGTTCCCGGGTATCGAACGGGCCGTGCGGGACATGGATGCACGCGGACTGCTGCGCTATATCGAGGCGCTCGACTGGCTCGAGGGCAGGGAACCGTACCAGTCCCCGGAGGGACACGTGTGGGGGACACCCGCGCACGCGATCGTGGGCGAAGGCCTCGCCCGGTACGCCGCGCGGGTGATCGAGGACGGTCTTCCGAGAGCCGACGGCGCGACGCGATGACCCCGTCTATAGAAGTCCTCTTCGAGGACAACCACCTCCTGGGCGTGTTCAAGCCGGCCGGGTTGCTCGCCCAGGGCGACCGCACTGGAGACCCGACCGCGCTCGCCGCCGCGCGCGAGTACATCCGCGAAAAGTACCGGAAGCCGGGCAACGTCTTCCTCGGTCTCGTTCACCGCATCGACCGCCCCGTGTCGGGTGTCATGGTGTTCGCGCGCACGTCCAAGGCGGCTTCGCGGCTCGCACGGGCGTTTCACGATCGTGTCGTCGAGAAGATCTACCTCGCCGTTGTCGTGGGTGTGATGGACGACGAAGCAGGCGAACTGGAGGGTTTCATCGAGCGAACGCACACCCGCTCGCGCGTGGCGCCGGAGGGCGGGAAGAAGGCCCGCGCAGCGTCGCTCTCCTACCGGGTGCTGGGCAGGGCGGAACTCGAGTTGCCGTCACGGGGGCGGGGACGCCCGCCGGCCCCGGCGCGCACGGTGTCGTTGCTGGAGGTTGCGCCGCGCACCGGGCGCCACCATCAGATCCGCCTGCAGCTCTCGGCCGCGGGGCACCCCGTCGTGGGTGACCTCAAGTACCGCGCGCCCGAAGCGCTTCCGCAACGGGCCATCGCCCTTCATGCGACCCGACTCCGTTTCCCCCACCCGGTGGGTGGCGAGATCGTCGAGATCTGTGCGCCACCGCCCGCGGTCGTGCCCTGGACACTCTTCGCGGGTGCGATCGCCGGCCGCCCCGGCGCGTGAAAGACAGCGCCGGGCGCAGCCGGGCCTACTCCCGGTGCATGGCGAGGATTACACCCTCGCGCACACCGCCCGCGCTCACGTGGGCGACACGCTTTCCCGTCGCGGTCATGAACGCGAGCACCACCGCCAACCCCGCGGGGATGATGTCCGCGCGGTCCGGGGAAAGGCCGGGCAGGCGTTTTCTCTGCGCAATCGTGCGGGCAAGGCACACGGCCTCGACGCGGCGAAGATCCGATCGTTTCAGCACGCCCCGCGGGGATGGCGGGCGTCCGGGTCGCGCCATGGCGAGAGCCGTCACGGCCGATCCGCCCACGGCCAGGAATGATGCGCGAGGCGCGAGGTTCGCGTGCGGAGCGACCGCGCGGGCGACTGTTCGATCGATCTCCGCGCGCATGCGTGCGTGCTCGGCCGGGTCGATCGGATCCTGGTGCAGGTAGCGTTCGGTGAGGTGAAGCGCGCCGAGGGGCAGGGACCGGGTGCTCACGACGCGCTCGCCACGCGCGACGATGAACTGGGCCGAGCCCCCTCCAATATCGAGCAGGAAACTCGCAGGACGCGCCCGCCCGCCGTACGCGCGGGCCGACAGGAATGCGCAGCGCGCCTCCTCTGGTCCGCTGAGCACGCGCACGGGAACGCGGGAGACGAGCGAAATGCGGCGTGCCACCTCCCGCCCGTTGTCCGCGACACGAAATGCCCACGTGCCGACCGCCACCACCCGCTTTGCGCCGTGGCGGCGCGCGTCCGCGGCGAGCGATGCCACCGCGCGCGCCGTACGCTCCGATGCGGCGCGCGAGATCGTTCCCCTCGCGCCCAGCCCCTCTCCGAGACGCGTCGTGGCGCTGGCGAAATGAACGCGGCGAAGACCCGTTCCCTCCGCCCGGGCGACCACGAGCTTGATCGAATTGGTGCCGATGTCGATGACGGCAACCGGCGGCCGCCGTGCGTGCGGGCTGGTCGTCATCGTCCAGAACGGAGGGCGGCCGAGAGCGACTGAATGGTCGGGTCGTTGGGCGGGGAGTGGAGAGCGGCCTGGTTTAGCGCGTTCCTGGCCGAACCGATGTCGCCCTTCTGGCC
>CAZPUV010000162.1:0-6349 GCA_964589805.1 uncultured bacterium
AGGTCTTCGTGGAGACCTTCCCGCGTTCGTCGGGCCGGTGGCAGGTGTCGCAGGGCGGCGGCCGGCAGCCGCGCTGGAACCGGAACGGGCGCGAGCTTCTCTACATGGACCCGGAGAACTGGGTGGTGTCGGTCGAGGTGGAGGGGTCGTCGCAGGGATTCCAGATCGGCGGCTCGAAGAAGCTGTTCAGATTCCACGGCGCCGGCGGTTTCTTCCGGTTCGATCTTTCTCCGGACGGGAACCGCTTCCTCGTGACGGTACCGCTGGATGAAGACCTGGCCTCGCCGGTGACGGTCATCACCGACTGGCCGCGCAAGATGGGAAACCGGTAGCGATGCAGCTCACACCCGGCACGAAACTCGGCCCCTACGAGATCCTTTCGCCCCTCGGTGCGGGGGGCATGGGCGAAGTGTATCGCGCCCGCGACACGCGCCTGGGCCGCGACGTCGCCGTCAAGGTGCTGCCGCAGCATCTCTCGTCGAACCCGGAGGTGCGCACGCGTTTCGAGCGCGAGGCGAAGACGGTCTCGTCGCTCAACCATCCCCACATCTGCACGCTCTTCGACGTCGGCCGCGAGGGTGACACCGACTTCCTGGTGATGGAGCTGATCGAGGGCGAAACGCTCGCACAACGCCTCGCGAAGGGGCCGTTGCCGGCGGCCGAGGTCTGGAGACTCGGCGCGCAGATCGCGGACGCGCTCGACCGCGCGCACCGTGCGGGTGTGGTGCACCGCGACATCAAGCCCGGCAACGTGATGCTCATCAAGAGTGGTGCGAAGCTCATGGACTTCGGGCTCGCGCGTGCCACCGGCATGGCGGGTCCCGCGGAGGGGAGCGGGGTCACCGTCGCCGCGCTGACGCAGTCGCCCACGGTGGCCCAGCCGCTCACGGCGGAGGGCACCATCGTCGGCACCTTCCAGTACATGTCACCGGAGCAACTGGAGGGGAAGGAAGCGGACGCGCGCTCCGACCTGTGGGCGCTGGGCTGCGTGCTCTACGAGATGGCGACGGGCAAGCGCGCCTTCGAGGCGAAGAGCCAGGCGAGCCTGATCGGTGCGATCATGCACGCCGAACCGGCTCCGATATCTCAGGTGACGCCGATGGCGCCCGCCGAACTCGACCGCATCGTGCGCGCGTGTCTCGTCAAGGACCCGGCGGACCGCGTGCAGAGCGCGCACGACCTGAAGCTTCAGTTGGCGTGGCTGGCCGACGGGGCGTCGTCACAATCGAGCGCCGCCGCACCGTTGCCGGTCGCTACCGCTGCGCGGCGGCCGCGCTGGCTCGCGTTCGGGCTGGTGGGTGTGGCGGCCGCGGCGATCACCGCGCTGGTCATGATGATGTTGCCGCGCGGCGAAACCCGCGCGCCCGCCCCGAGCGGCCCCGAGCGCTATGTGCTCGGGAGCGCGGATCTCTCGGGGTCGGCGACACCGGTGATCTCGCCCGACGGGTCGTACGTGGTGTTCGGCGCACAGGAAGCGGGTGTCAGGCGCGTGTACCGTCGCAGCCTGTCGTCGTTCGATGTGACACCGATATCCGGCACGGAGGACGGAAACGCACCGTTCTTCTCGCCCGACGGTGCCTGGATCGGGTTTGCCACGTCGAGCGCTCTCAAGAAGGTGCCGGCGGGCGGCGGGGTGGCGCAGGTCATCGTGTCCGAACCGCGGATCAGTTCCGCCGACTGGGGCGCGGATGGAATGATCTACTTCTGTCCCCGCGAAGGCGGCGGTGGGATCACTGCACTCGCGCGCGTGCCCGCGGCGGGCGGGCGCGCCGAAATCGTCGCGGTGCTCGATACGACCGTGACGGAGTCCGAGGCGTGGCTGCCCGAGATCATGCCCGACGGGAAGACGGTGCTCATAAGTATATCCGGCGGGTCGACCGCGTGGCGTTTCGACGCCGTCAAGCCCGACGGGTCGCGCGTGATGCTGGTGGAGAACGCGTTTCTCCCGCGCTTTGTATCGCCGGGCCATCTCCTCTACATGGATCTGGCGTCGCAGGCGGTTCTGTGCGTGCCGTTCGATGCTGATCGCCTGGAAATCACCGGCGCGGCCGTTCCGGTCACCGAGCCCATCGACCCGAATTACTGCTTCGACGTTTCGGCGCACGGCACGCTGGTGTACGTGCCGGTCGCGGGCGCCGGCGCGGGCAGCGAACTCGTGTGGATCGAGCGCAACGGTGCCGCCAGCCCGGTCATGGACACCCGCTCCACGTGGACACAGCCGCGCGTGTCGCCCGACGGCAAGCGCATCCTGCTGCGCAAGACCGGGACCGACTGCGAGCTGTGGATGTTCGATGTCGAGCGGACGTCGCTGGCGCGGATCGTCCAGGGCAGCGACAGTCACGACCCCATCTGGTCGCCGGATGGCCGTCGCATCGCCTTCGAGCAGGTGAGTCAGTCCGGCAAGATGGTGGCGTTGACGGTGGAGGGTGCACGCGAAGTCACCGAGATCGCGCCGGGGACGGAGCGGGGCCGGCCGCAATCGTGGTCCGCGGGAGGAAACGTGTTTGTCTACGAGGTGACCGGCCGCGGCACGAACGGCGACATCTGGACCTGCGCGATGGACGGAACGCCCGTGCCGGAGCCGTTCCTGGCCACGGCGTTCGACGAGAAGGATGCCTCGATTTCGCCCGATGGCCGGTGGGTCGCCTACGTCACCAACGAGTCGGGCACGCCCGAGGTTTTTGTGCGGCCCTACCCTCCGACCGGCGCCGCCTGGCAGGTTTCGATCGGGGGCGGTGGGAGCCCGCTGTGGTCGCGCGACGGCCGCGAACTGTTCTTCACATCCGGCACGAAGATGATGCGGGCCCCTGTCGATGCGAGATCCGGGTTCAGCGCCGGCAAGCCGGAGCAACTGTTCGACGGCGGATTCAACACCAGCCGCGCGCGCGACTTCGACGTCGCGCCGGACGGGCGCTTCGTGGCCATCCGCGTGCCGGGTGGTATCGCCGGTCAGCAGGAACTGCGTATGCTCAGGAACTGGCCGGAAGAGATGCGGCGGGTGTCCGGACCCGCGCACTGACCGGCGGTTTCTTCTTCCCGCGCGTCATCACGCGCCAACGACGTTTGCCGGATGACCGCCCCCGGGGTAGAATCCACCGATGCCCGTAACTCCAGGAACGAAACTCGGCCCCTACGAAATCCTCTCGCCGCTCGGCGCGGGGGGAATGGGTGAGGTCTATCGCGCGCGCGACTCGCGGCTGGGGCGTGAGGTGGCGGTCAAGGTGCTCCCGCAGCACCTGTCGTCGAACCCGGAGGTGCGAGCGCGCTTCGAGCGCGAGGCGAAGACCGTCTCGTCGCTCAATCACCCCCACATCTGCGTGCTCCACGACGTCGGCCGCGAAGGCGACACCGACTACCTGGTCATGGAGTTGATCGACGGCGAGACGCTGACGGCGCGACTGGAACGGGGACCCATGTCCACGGCCGAGGTCTTCAAGATCGGCTCGCAGGTGGCCGACGCGCTGGACCGCGCGCACCGCGCCGGTGTCGTGCACCGCGATCTCAAACCCGGCAACGTGATGCTCACCCGGAGCGGCGCCAAACTCATGGACTTCGGCCTCGCGCGCGGGGCGGGAATGGCGGGGTCTGCGGGTGAGAGCGGCGCCACGATCGGCGCGCTCACGCAGTCGCCGACCGTCGCGCAGCCGCTCACCGCGGAGGGGACGATCATCGGGACCTTCCAGTACATGTCGCCGGAACAGTTGGAAGGGAAGGAAGCCGACGTGCGCAGCGACATCTGGGCGTTCGGATGCCTGCTCCACGAGATGGCGACGGGACAGCGCGCGTTCGATGGACGAAGCCAGGCGTCGCTGATCTCCGCCATCATGTCGTCGGAACCCGCGCCGGTTTCCCGACTCGCCCCCTTGAGCCCGTTCGCGCTCGACCGCATGGTGGCGCAGTGTCTGGCCAAGGACCCCGACGAGCGCTTCCAGAGCGCGCACGACGTGCGGCTCGTCCTGGACACCCTGCGCGGCTCGAGTGCGTCCGAGGCGACTCCCCCGGCCGCCGCAATGCCGCGCCGGCGAGGCCGGTTCGCGATCACGGTCGTCGCGGGACTCGCGGCGGGGATTGCGATCGGGATGGCGGCGGCGAAGTGGCTGATGCCGGCCGCTCAAGACGAGCCGCCGCGCGTCCGCATGCTCGCGTACTCGGGCGCCGACCAGAGCCCCGCGGCTTCCCCCGACGGCAAGACGATGGCGTTCGTCTCCGCCCGTTCGGGCCGTTCGCGCATCTGGCTCAAGCAGCTGTCGAGCGGCGACGAGGTGGCGCTGACCGACGGAGAGGACACCAATCCGACCTTCTCGCCGGACGGGTCGCAGATCGCGTTCGCCCGCAACGAAGACGGCCAGACGTCGTTATGGCGTGTCTCGATCGTGGGCGGACAGCCGCGCCGGTTCGTGGAAGACGCGGTGTCCGGAGCGTGGTCCCCCGACGGCTCCCGCTTCGCGTTCCTGCGCGTGTCGGAGGGCGGGCCCAACTTCGGAGAAGTGTGGGTCGCGGATGCCGACGGGTCGAAACCGCGGCGCATCCACGAGAATGTGTCGGCGCTGCGCTGGCTGAGCTGGTCTCCCGATGGAGAGCGCCTGCTGTCCGCGTCGGTTCCACTCGCCAACGCGGCCATCCATTATGTGGTGGTTTCAGCGGACGGAGGACCCGCGGAGATCGTGCACCCGGCCGGCGGCCTCGCACTCACGAGCAATCCCGTGTGGCTCGGCGACGGGGAGCGCATCGCGTATGCGATCCTGGAAGCGCTTGCCACCACCGTCACCGGACAGGCGTCGCGCATCGTCGAGCACTCGCTGCGCACCGGTGAGGTGCGGGAGATCCTGAATCTTCCCAGCAGTTGCCGTGACCTGGCGGTCCTGGGGCCGGGCCGGTTGTTGATCGGCATGGCGCAGCAATCCCAGAACCTCGTGCTCATCGATCACCCCGGAACGCCGCGCGCCACACAGCGGTGGCTCACGCGTGGCGGCGGTGCGGACCGACAGCCGGTATTCTCGCCGGACGGAAGTCGCCTGCTGTTCTCGAGCAACCGCAGCGGCAACCTCGACCTGTGGGAGATGGAGGTCGCGTCCGGCGCCCTGACGCGCGTGACCGACAACCCCGACCAGGACTGGGACCCGGCTTACACGCCCGACGGACGCGGCATTCTGTGGAGTTCCGATCGCAGCGGCCTCTTTCAGATATGGGCGGCGAGGGTCGACGGATCGCAGGCACGTCAGGTGTCGAGCGACAGCGTCGATGCCGAGAATCCGACCATGACCGCCGACGGTCGCTGGATCGTGTATCTCTCCGGCCAACGGTCGGCACCGGGCGTCTGGAAGATGAAAGCGGACGGATCCAGCCCGCAGCCGCTCGTGAGGGGTGTGAACCTGCCCGACACGTCGCCCGCCGGCGACGTGTTCGCCGCACCCACGGGTGTCGGCCAGCGAACCGGGCGCGAACTCCGTGTGTTCCGCGTGAGTGACGGATCGCCGCTGGGGTGGGAGATCCCGCTTCCGGTCAGTCTCGAAATCGGGGCCGGACGGCCCCGCTGGGCGGGCCCGCGGCGGCTCGCGTATGTCGACCGCGATGAGACCGGGGCCTACGGCGTGACGGTGCGCGACATTTCTGAACAGGCCGCAGGTCCCCCCCGGCGCCTGGCCGGCTTCGACCCGCTCGCCCCCACCGAGTCGTTCGCCGTGACCGCAGGCGGGGAGCGCGTGGTGCTATCCGTGCGCAACGCCGTGCAGACGATCGCGATCGCCGAGAACGTGCCCGGAATCGACGTGCGCCGGGTTTCGTCCGGCGCCCCGGGGAGGTGATGACCCATGAGCGAAAAGGAACGCCTGTTCAAGCTGACCGAGTTCGCGGCATGCGCCGGTTGAGCCTCCAAGTTCAGCGCAGCGGGACTGCGCGACATACTCGCGAAACTGCCGCTACCGACCGACCCCAACGTGCTCGTGGGTCATGCGGGGAGCGACGACGCCGGGGTGTATCGTCTCTCGGACGAGATGGCGATGGTGCTCACGGTGGACTTCTTCACGCCCATCGTGGACGACGCGTACGACTACGGCCGTGTCGCGGCCACCAACTCGCTCTCGGACGTCTACGCCATGGGTGGAAAGCCCGTGGTGGCGCTCAACATCGCGGGTTTCCCGGAGAACAGGCTGCCGCCCGAGGTCCTGCGCGAGATCATCCGCGGCGGCGCCGACGTGGCGCGCGCGGCGGGGGTGTCGATCGTGGGCGGGCACACCGTCAACGACGCGGAGCTGAAGTATGGCCTCGCGGTGGTGGGCATGATCGACCCGCGCAAGATCGTCCGCAATGCCGGCGCGCGCCCGGGTGACCGTCTCGTGCTCTCGAAGCC
>CAZPUV010000163.1:0-6284 GCA_964589805.1 uncultured bacterium
GCTCCCGGGACGACCTAAGTGGGTTCATCGTAACACGTTTTCCGCCGAATCAACCACAATTGTTCGCGGTCGGCCGGAACTAGGGCGCGGGGGGAGCGTGGACGCCCGTGAAGGAGATCGCACCCGAGACGACCAGGGTCACGACGGCGCCCGCGATGAGGATCCCCAGGGCGATGGCGGGGATGGCGTAGCGCAGGCGCACGCCGAAGAGAAAGGCCGCCAACGCACCCGTCCAGGCCCCCGTCATCGGCAGTGGAATGGCGACGAAGAGGCAGACCCCGAGCGCCTCGAACCGCTCGATCATCTTCCCCCTGCGGCGCGTCCGGGCGAAGAGCCACTCGAAGAAGCGGTCGAACGCGCGGTAGCGGCGCAACCACTCCGATATCGGCCCGATCAGGAGCAGGATGGGGACGACCGGGACGAAGTTCCCGATCACCGAGATGACGAACGCCTCCTGCCACGACATCCCCCCCACCGTCATCGCATACGGGATCGCGCCGCGGAGTTCCGAGACCGGAGCCATGGCGAGGAGAAACGTGATGAGTGTGTGCGATGACCCCGAAAGGAGTTCGACCAGTCTAGCCACGCGCCTCCTCTTCGGCGCCCGCCAGCTGGCGTTTCCGCCCGCCCGCGGCTCCCGGCTCCCGCACCAGTGGGACGAACGCGCACTCGATCAGGCGCTCGACGGAATACCGCGCGCCTTCCCTGGTCAGGCGGACGATCTCCTGGCTGCCGTCCGCGCGCACCACCGGCCCCAGCAGGAAACCGCCTTCGCGCAGCTGGGACAGCAGCGTCTTCGGCACCGTCGACGCCGCCGCGGTCAGCAGCACCCGGTCGAAGGGTGCGGCCTCCGGCCAGCCCTTCGCGCCGTCGCCCACCCGGATGTTCGCATTCTGGAACAGGAGGTCACGGAGTGCGAGCGTCGCCCGCTCGGCCAGATCCGCAACGCGTTCGATGCTGTACACCTCGCGGCACAGGCTGGCGAGGATCGCGCAGTGATACCCGGAGCCGGTCCCCACTTCGAGCACGCTCTCCTCGCCCTCGAGGCGGAGATTCTCGGTGAGGTACGCGACCATGTACGGCTGCGACATCGTCTGCTGGTATCCGATGGGATACGAATGGTTGGCATACGCCTCGGTTCCGGCGTCGCGGTCGATGAACAGGTGGCGCGGCACGCGGAGCATGGCCTCGAGAACGCGCGGGTCGCGGATGCCGCGGCTGTAGATGTGGTCCCTCACCATCCGCTCGCGGGCTATTCGATACTGGCGCCACCTCATAGTTCGAACCTCCAGCGCTCCATCTCCACGATGGCTTTGTAGTGGGTGAGATCCAGGTGCAGCGGTGTGATCGAAACGAATCCAAGTCGCACGGCCGCGATGTCCGAGCCGTCGTCTTCGCGCCAGACGGGGTCCCTCCCCCCGATCGTGTAATGGCTCTGCAGGGAGGCCGTCGCGGGCTCGATGAAGTTTTCGTAATGACGCGAACCGAGTTTGGTGATGCGGATCCCCCGCACGGGCGACACTTCCGGATTGGGGATGTTCACGTTGAGCAGCGCGTCGCGGGGAAAGCCGTACTCGAGCGCCCGTTCCACCACGGTGCGCGCGATGCGGCCGTTCACCTCTTCGTCTTCCACCGAGCGCTGCAGGGCCGAGATGGCCACGGAGGGAACCCCGAGGATGGTGCCTTCGAACGCGACCGCCACCGTGCCGCTGTAGGTCACGTCCTCCCCCATGTTCGGGCCGTGGTTGATTCCGGCCACGACGATGTCGGGCGGTCGGTCCATGACGACCTGGAGGGCGAGGACGACGGAGTCGGTCGGCGTGCCGCAGATGCGGTAGTGCCGGTCGTCCACCTGCTTGACCTCGATGGGCCGGCGCACGGTCAGCGAGTGGCTGCTCGCACTCTGCTCGCTGTCGGGGGCGATGACGAACACGTCTCCCAGCGGGGCAAGCGCGCGCTCGAGCACGTGGATGCCGTGCGCGTCGAAGCCGTCGTCATTCGAGATCAGAATTCGTTTCCGCATCGTGCCCGCGGCCATGAATTCGCGGCCGCGTTCCATCGCGTGATCGGGAGGCCGCAGTCTACCAGAAGAACGATTTCACGACCATGCGCAAAAACCGGTATGTGTCGACGAACGGATTGATGAAGCTCTCCTCGCCGCCGTAGATCGTCTGGACGGGAACGGAGGCGATCTTCCCGCGCGCGCGGCCCGCGCGGATGATCATCTCGGACTCGATCTCGTACCGCGAGGTGGTCAGCGTGAACTTCGCGAAGTGCTCGAGGCGGATGAGCCGGTACCCGTTCTGGGAGTCCGGCACGCGCCGCCCCGCCAGGAGCGACACCACGGCACTCGTCACATGGTTCGTCGCCAGACGGAGCCACGGCATGTTGGCCGAGTCCGCGAGGCGGTTGCCCACCACCATGTCGGCCCCGGTTTCGCGCGCCCGCGCGACGAATGCCGGGATTTCGTCCGGGTTGTGCTGGCCGTCCGCGTCCAGGAGGATCGCGTACGCGACGCCCAGCGCGGACGCCCGCGCGATGCCGGTCCGGATCGCCGCCCCCTTCCCGCGGTTCTGCGGGTGCACCTCCACCGCTACGCCCACGCGCTCCGCGGCGGCCCGCGTGCCGTCGGTGGAGCCGTCGTCCACGACCACGATCCGCTCGCGCCGCACGTGGCGCGCCACGCGGTCGATCACGGTCGGCAGGTGCGCGGCCGCGTTGTAGGCGGGGATCACGGCGGCCAGATCAGGTAGGGGCCCGGTGCTGTTCACTGGCTCTCCGTGCGTTCCAGCGGCAGGAAATGGAACCACTGGTCCGTATGCTCGCGAATGATGTCTTCGAGGTCGCGCAGGCACTTCTCCTGCAGCCGCTCGAGCTTCTCCACGTCGTCCGGATGATCGTCGGGAAGATGCGTGCGGCCGTGAACGTAGCGGAAGCGGTCCCGCCCGTCAAACACAAGCGCGCCCGTGATGACGGGGGCGCGGCAGCGCGCCGAGAGCACGAGGTGACCGAGGGGAAACTCGCTCGTCACGCCGAACATCGCGAAGCGCTTCCTGGCCTTTCCGTAGGCGCGATCGACGAGCAGTGCGACCGATTCTCCGTGTTCCAGGACCTGGGTGAGCTTCGCGAACGAGTCGCCGAGGGCGTGCGCGTGGATGCCCAGGTACTCGCGCCGGGCGCTGTAGAAATCCGTGACCTGGCGCGTCGGATGGTCCAGCGCCACGGTGTGCACCCGGTAGCCCATGCGCGCGAGGCAGTAGCCCCCCAGTTCCCACGGGCCGACGTGGGCGGATGCGATGATGAACGGGCGATTCTCGCCCAGTCCCTCGATCTCTTCCCGCAGTCGCGACACGTCGCAGCGCGCGAACAGTTCGTCCGGATCGAGGAACGGCAGTTGCAGGAACAGGAGAATGCCGCGGGCGAAGTTGTGGACGGTGCGGCGCGCGGCCGCCCTGCGTTCGCGCGCGCTCCACCCGGGGTGGATGATGCGCAGATTCTCGTCGAGAATCCGCCGCGTGCCCGGGCGGAGCCGCCAGTTGATCTCGGCCAGCGTCCACGTGATCGCCCGGCAGAACCGGTCGGGGGTGAAGCGGGCGAAGAACGCGCCCAGATGGTACGGAATGACCTGGATCATCGGCGCCGGAGCGGCGGGGCCCGGCAGTGGCCACCTTAACGCGCCGCGAGGCGGCCCGACAAGCACCGGTTCTTGACGCCCGCGCCGGACCCCGGTAGTATCGTTGGCACGGACAGTGCTTGGTACGAACCCGAGGTGTTTCGTTCGATCCGATTCTTCACCGCGTGATACTCTCCCCCGCCGGTTCCGGCCCGATCGCGCGCGCGCGCGATCGCACCGCCGAACTCCAGCAGATCCTCGCCCGCCGCATCATGGTGCTCGACGGCGCCATGGGCACGATGATCCAGACCTTCGGTCTGGACGAGGCGGCATTTCGGGGCGAGCGGTTTCGCGATCACACCCACGACCTCCAGGGTGACAACGACATCCTCTGCCTCACACAGCCCCGGGTCGTCGCCGAGATCCACCGCAGTTTCCTCGAGGCGGGCGCGGACATCATTACCACCAATACGTTCAACGCCACGCCCGTCTCGCAGCACGAATACGGGCTCTCGAGCCTCACCTACGAGATCTCGCGCGAGGCCGCGCGGATCGCGCGGGCCGAGACCGAGGCGTGCACCGCGCGCGACCCGTCCCGGCCGCGCTTCGTCGCGGGGTCGCTGCCGCCCACCAACCGCACGGCGTCGATCTCGCCCGACGTCAACGACCCGGCCTTCCGGAACATCACCTTCGACGAGCTGCGCGAAGGCTACCGCGAGAACGCGCGCGGCCTGATCGACGGCGGCGCCGACATCCTGCTCATCGAGACGGTCTTCGACACGCTCAACGCCAAGGCCGCGCTCTTCGCGATCGAGGAGGAATTCGAGGCGCGCGGGCACCGTCTCCCGGTCATGTGCTCGGGCACCGTCACCGACCTCTCCGGGCGCACCCTCTCCGGCCAGACGCCCGAGGCGTTCTATGCGTCCGTGTCGCACATTCCGCTCTTCGCGGTGGGATTGAACTGCGCGCTCGGCAGTGCGCAGATGAAGCCCTTCCTCGCGGCACTCTCCGCGGTGTCGCGCTTCCCGGTCAGCGTGTATCCCAACGCCGGCCTCCCCAACGAGTTCGGCGGCTACGACGAAACCCCGGACGCCATGGCGGCCGCGATCCGCGAGATGGCCGACGACGGCCTCGTCAACCTGGTCGGTTCCTGCTGCGGATCGACCCCCGAGCACACGCGCGCCATCGCCGCAGCCGTGCGTGACCTTCCCCCGCGCGGGCTCCCCGAACCGCGCGGTTACACGATCCTCTCCGGGATGGAAGCCATCCAGATCCGCCCCGACTCGAACTTCGTCAACATCGGCGAGCGCACCAACGTCACCGGCTCGGCGCGCTTCCGGAAACTCGTGCAGGCCGGCGACTACGAGGCGGCCCTGGACGTCGCGCGCCAGCAGGTCGCGGACGGCGCCCAGATGATCGACGTCAACATGGACGAGGGGATGCTCGACTCCGAGGCCGCCATGCAGCGCTTCCTCAACCTGGTGGCGACGGAACCCGACATCGCGCGCGTGCCCGTCGTCATCGACAGTTCGAAGTTCTCGGTGATCGAGGCGGGCTTGAAGTGCGCGCAGGGGAAATGCGTGGTCAACTCGATCTCGCTCAAGGAGGGTGAGGCGGCGTTCCTCGACCACGCGCGCCGCCTCCGCCGCTACGGGGCCGCCGTCATCGTGATGGCGTTCGACGAGGATGGACAGGCCGACACGTTGGAGCGCAAGGTCGCGATCTGCGAGCGGTCGTACCGGCTGCTCACGGAGCGAATCGGCTTCCCGCCCGAAGACATCATCTTCGACCCCAACGTCTTCGCCATCGCCACCGGCATCGAGGAGCACAACGGCTACGCCGTGAACTTCATCGAGGCGCGCCGGGAGGCAGAACGCCCCATCCACGTGATCGAGGGGCCGCTCATGGACGGCATGAACTTCGTGGGCGATCTCTTCGGCTCCGGCCGGATGTTCCTTCCCCAGGTCGTGAAGAGTGCGCGCGTCATGAAGAAGGCCGTCGCACACCTGGTGCCGTACATCGAGGCGGAACAGTCGGCCGCGGGCGGTATTCGCGCGAAGGGCAAGATCGTCATCGCCACCGTGAAGGGCGACGTGCACGACATCGGCAAGAACATCGTTGGTGTCGTGCTGCGCTGCAACAACTACGACGTCGTCGACCTCGGGGTGATGGTCCCGTTCCAGACCATCCTCGACACCGCGCGGCGAGAGAACGCCGACGTCATCGGGCTCTCGGGCCTCATCACGCCCTCGCTGGACGAGATGGTCACCGTGGCGCGCGCGATGAAACGCCAGGGATTCACGACACCGCTCTTGATCGGCGGCGCCACCACGTCCGTCGCCCACACGGCGGTCAAGATCGACCCCGAGTACGACCACGGCGTGATCCACGTGCTGGACGCGTCGCGCGCGGTGGGGGTCGTGAACCAGCTGCTCGGAGACGAAACGCGCGCGCCCTTCGCCGCGCGTACGCGCGAGGAATACGGCAGCATCCGCCGCGCGCGCGAGGCGACGACGCGCGATGTACCCCTGTTGTCGCTCGAAGACGCCCGCGCCCGCCGCGAAGCGGTTGATTTCGAGAAGGCGGCCCCCGCGCCCACCTTCCTCGGGACGCGCGCCTTCGACGACTACCCGCTCGCCGACCTCGTGGAGTGGATCGACTGGACGCCGTT
>CAZPUV010000164.1:0-6275 GCA_964589805.1 uncultured bacterium
CGCTAGTTGCCCGCGGCCGACTGGTACATCGCTTCGATTCGTTCGCGGAACGCCTCCTCGACGACCCGGCGCCTGACCTTGAGCGTGGGTGTGAGATGTCCGTCCTCGACCGTGAGTTCCCGGGCGAGGACCGAGAAGTTCTTGATCTTCTCGAACTGCGCGAGGTCCTCGTTCGCGCGGTCGACGATACCCTGGTAGAGCGCGCGCGCTTGTGCGCCTTCGACCAGCCGCGCGCGGTCATCGGGATCGAGGCCATTCTCCCGTGCCCACATGCCCAGGCGCTCGAAATTCGGCACGATGAGCAGCGCGATGAAGGGTCGCCGGTCACCGATCAGCACCGCTTCCGCGATGTACTTGCTGTGCTTGAGCCCGTTCTCGATCGGCTGGGGCGCCACCTTCTTGCCGCCCGCGGTGGCGATCAGGTCCTTCTTGCGGTCGGTGATGAAGAGGAAACCGTCGGGGTCGAGCTCGCCGATGTCGCCGGTATGAAACCAGCCGCCCGAGAGCGCTTCGTCGGTCTGCTCCGGCTTGCGGAAGTAGCCCTGCATGACGTTGTCTCCGCGCGCGAGAATCTCGCCGTCGTCCGCGATGCGGACCTCCACCCCCCGCAACGGCTTGCCGACGCTGCCGAAGCGGTGGTTGGCGAACGTGTTCACCGTGATGACGGGAGACGTCTCGGTCAGGCCATAGCCCTCGAGAATCGGAATGCCGGCGCTCCAGAAGAACTCGGCGATTTCGCGCGCAAGCGGGGCGCCGCCCGATATGAAGAATCGGAGCCGCCCGCCCACGCGCGCGCGGAGCTTTCGGAAAACCAGGGCCTGCGCGAGTTTCTGGCGCACGCGACCGCGCCCCGGGTTTGACAGGGAAGCGCGCCCGACGCGGACACTCCACGCGAACAGGCTCTTCTTCAGCGGCGAACTCTTTCCGACCGTATCGAATATGCGAGCGTACATCTTCTCGTAGACCCGGGGCACGCTGCACACCACGGTGGGCCGCACCTCCCGGAGATTCTCGGGGACGCTTTCTATCGATTCCGCGTACGCGATGGTCACGCCCGCGGTCATCATGACGAAGAAGCCCGGACAGCGCTCGAACACGTGGCTCAACGGAAGGAACGACAGGCTGACGTCCGTCGGGAGCAGTTCAAGGGCTTCCAGACACTGTCTCACGTTGGTCATGAAGTTCCCGTGGGAGAGGATCGTGCCCTTGGGTTCGCCGGTGGTGCCCGACGTGTAGATGATGCTCGCCCGGTCGCTGGAGTGCACCTGGGCGATGAGCGCCCGGTAGTCGGAGTCGGTCATCGGGGGAAGCGCGGTGGCGGCGGCCAGCGTGCGGACGTCGTCCGCTCCGGCGTCGGAGTCGAAGGCAACCACGTCTTCGAGCACGGGCAGGCTCCCGCGGATGTCGCGGATCTTCGCCGCGTGATCGGCGCCGGAAACGAAAGCGACGCGTGCCTCCGCGTCGCGCAGGATGTACCCGACCTGACCGGCGGTCAGCGTGGGGTAGATGGGCACCGTGACCGCACCCAGGGAGAGGATGGCGAGATCCGTGACGGCCCACTCGATCCGGTTTTCGGAGAGAATCGCCACGCGGTCACCGCGCGCGACCTTCAGGGACCGGAGCAGGGAGGCAACCGCGCGGACGCGCTCGTAGACCTCCCGGTGCGAGATGTCGGTGTAGGCGCCGCCCTGCTTGTGGCGGAACGCATCCGGCTTGTCGAACGTCTCGACCGTCGCGAGAAACTGCGCGGGAATGGTTTCGTGGAACGTAATCGTCATGATCGACCCGTCCTGCGTCGCAATCTGGCAATCGTCGTACCCAGTCTTCGGGCGGGCGCGGCATGGTGTCAACCGGATTCGCCGCTCGGCGGGGCGCGGGCGCGGCCCGGCGCGACCGGAAAGCAGCCAGGGACCCGTCATCGCCCGGGTTTTCCGTTTGAAAAATCCGCCCCGTGTGGGTAGAGTATCCGCGACGTTCCGCGCCTGCCGTCCGGCGGATGCTCACCCCGTTGATACAGACGGTCTCGTCGATCCCGTTATCAACTTCAACCACGGGGGAATCAGGTGGCCAGACACATCGGCATCGTTGCATGCAGCGCGGAGGGCGCGGCCCTCTGCTACACGACGGTTTGCACCGAAGCGCCCGAGCTGATGGGAAAGAAGCATGCGCACCCGGAAGTGAGCATGCACACGCACCCGTTCAGCGACTACGTGCGCCTGATGGAGGCGGGGAACTGGGACGGAATCGCGGCGCTCATGCTTTCGTCGGAGGCCAAGCTCGCCAAAGCCGGGGCGGAACTCGTGATCTGCCCCGACAACACGGTTCATCGGGTGTTCGACGAGGTTGTATCGAAGGCCCGGCTCCCGTGGCTGCACATCGCCACCGAAGTGGCCCGCGAAGCGGGGCAGCGCGGCTACAAGCGCATCGGGCTCATCGGGACCCTCTACACGATGGATTCGTTCTTCTATAATGAGAAGCTGTCGGAGGTCGGTATCGAAGCCGTTCTCCCCGCAGAGAAGGATCGGAAGTTGATCCACCGAATCATCTTCGACGAACTCGTCGCCGCGCAGTTCACCGCGGAATCCCGCGCGTATTTCACAGGCATCATCAGCGAAATGCGGGCCGCGGGTTGCGACGCGGTGGTGCTGGGTTGCACCGAAGTCCCGCTGATCATCACGGAGGAGAACTCGCCGCTTCCCGTGCTGGACTCAACGCGGCTCCTCGCTCGCGCGGCCCTGCGGGCTTCTCTCGAGTGATCGCTTACCGCTCCGGTCCGATATCCCAGTCGTTCGGATTCAGGAAGTAGAAGTGGTTACCCGGCGGGTGACCGCGGCCGACGTCCGGGGCGCGCCGTATGGCGTGGGTGATGTACCGTTTGGCGCGCTGCACCGCGGGCCGCAGCGGGTCGCCGAGCGCGAGGCGGGCCGCAATGGCCGCGGAGAATGTGCAGCCCGTGCCGTGGACGCTGCGCTCCCGCACCGGGCCCTCCGCGCGGAGTTCCTCGGCACTCCCGTCCGCGAGCAGGACGTCGGTCGCGAGCGCGAACGACGCGTGACCCCCCTTGACCACCACTGCGCGCGGTCCCAGCGCCGCAATCCGCTCCGCCGCGCGCTTCATGTCGTCCACCGATTCGATGGTCATGCCCGCGAGCAGGGTTGCTTCGTGGAGATTCGGTGTCACGACCAGGGCGAGCGGCAGGAGCGTTTCCCGCAGTGCGGCGACGGCGTCGTCCGCAAGCAGCCGGAAGCCGCTCTTGGATATCATCACCGGATCCACCACCAGGGCCGGCGGGCGTGCAGCGCGCAGTTCGTCGGCCACCGCCGTGATGATCGCTGCGCTCGAGAGCATGCCCGTCTTGGCGGCGGCGATGTCCAGATCGTCGAACACCGCCTTCATCTGCGTGCGGATCAGGTCCGCGGGGAGTTCGAACACCTCGCGGACTTCGCGCGTGTTCTGGGCGGTGACGGCCGTGAGCACGGACGCACCGAATACACCGTGGGCGTGGAACGTCTTGAGGTCGGCCTGGATCCCCGCGCCGCCGCCGGAATCCGAGCCCGCGATGGTCAGTGCCTGCTTCATGTGTGGCATCGGGCGCGGGGCCCAGTGTACCATAAGGCAGCCCCTCGCGCGGACGCCGTCCGGGCGTTATATTCGAGAGTGATTGCACCATGAAGTGGTCCATCCGCATCGGATCCCTGTTCGGGATCCCCGTCTTCATCCACGTGACGTTCCTGCTGTTCCTGGGCTGGATCGGCGTGCTGAGCTGGCGCGACGCGCACAGCCTGGGGGCGGCCGCGATCGGAATCCTGTTCATCGTCTCCATATTCGGATGCGTCGTGCTCCACGAGCTGGGTCACGCGCTGATGGCGCGCAGGTACGGCATTCCGACGCGCGACATCACGTTGCTTCCCATCGGTGGGGTGGCGCGCCTGGAGAAGATGCCCGACGATCCGCGCCAGGAGCTGTGGGTGGCGCTGGCGGGACCGGCGGTGAACGTGGTCATCGCCGGCGCGTTGTACCTCTGGTCGCGGGTGCCGGCGTCGGTCTCTTCGATCGAGGCGATGACCGTCACCAGCGGATCGTTCCTCGGGCGCGTGATGTTCGTGAACGTGTTTCTGGTTCTCTTCAATCTGCTGCCCGCGTTTCCGATGGACGGCGGGCGCGTGTTGCGCGCCCTGCTCGCCACGCGCATGGAGTACACCCGGGCCACGCGCCTCGCGGCCGTCACCGGGCAGTCGATGGCCTTCCTGTTCGGTTTCGCGGGGTTGTTCATCAATCCCATGCTGATATTCATCGCGTTGTTCGTCTGGATCGGCGCCGCGCAGGAGGCGAACATGGTGCAGATGAAGTACTCGCTCTCGGGCGTTCCGGTGAACCGGGCGATGATGACCGACTTCAGAACGCTCTCGCCCTCGGACACGCTCGCAAACGCCATCGATCTTACGCTGGCCGGAACGCAGCGCGACTTTCCAGTGGTTGACGGGGGAAATGTGGTGGGCGTCCTGCAGCAGAAGGACATGCTCGTCGCGCTCGCGCGCGGCGGCGCCGACGTGGCGGTGGAGACCGTGATGCAGCGCGAGTTCGAGGTGGTCCAGGCGACGGAGATGCTCGATGTTGCGTTCCGCCGCCTGAGCGCGCGAAAGTGCAACACCGCCCCGGTCTCGTTTCAGGGGCGGCTGGTGGGGCTGGTGACACTGGACAACATCGGGGAACTCCTGGCCATCCAGGGTGCCCTGGACAAGACGCGACACACAGGGTGACACGGAGCAAACGGACTTTTTCAAACCAACTGGCCGCCCGAGGGGGAAGATGACATGTCAGAGCATCGTGCTCGGATTCGCTGGACAAAGGAGACCTCTTCGTTCGATTACAAGGAGTACAATCGCGAGCACACGTGGACGTTCGAGAACGGTACGGTCGTGCACGCGGCCTCCGCGCCCGAGTTTCTCGGCAGCGAGGAATGCGTGGATCCAGAGGAGGCATTCGTGGCCTCGCTCTCCAGCTGTCACATGCTGACGTTCCTTGCCATCTGCGCCCGGAAGGGAATTGTGGTGGAGAAGTACGAAGACGCCGCGGTCGGTCATCTCGAGTTGAACGAGAACCGCAGGCTTGCAATGACGCGCACCGAGTTGCGCCCGAAGATCGAGTTTGCACCCGGCCACAAACCGACGCCGGAAGTCCTCGCCGGGCTCCATGACAAGGCGCACCACGCGTGTTTCATCGCCAATTCAGTGCTGACCCGCGTCACCGTGGAACAGCCGGTGGCGGACGCGGCCTGATGAAGGCGTTCAGACTGAAGAGTTGCACACGGGGCATCGTGATCGCCACCGCCGTGGTGGCTCTTGCCGCGGTGGCGCACGCGCAGGGAGGGGAAGGGACCGCTCCGGCCCCGGTACCGTGGGTCATCCAGGCCGAGCAGCTCCTCGAGAAGAATCGCCCGCGCGAAGCGGTGGTCGCCGCGGAGAAGGCGGTCACCGAGCACCCGGACGATCCGCACGGATGGTTCGTCCTCGCCCGTGCGTGTCATGCGGCGGGCGATCTCGACGGCGCGATCAGCGCGGGCCACCGGGCTGCGACGTTCGCCCCCGTGCGTGCGAGCGCGTTCTACAATCTCGCCTGTGCGTATGCGCTCAAGGGCAGGAAGGACGACGCTTTGAAGGCGCTCACGGGAGCCAGGCGGGCCGGATTCGCCGATCGCGAACTGATGGCGAAGGATCCAGACCTCGCGTCGCTGCGGAAAGACCCGCGCTTCACGCTTCCACTCCAGCGCAATTTCTTCACGATGAAAATTGGCGGCGACGCGGAGTTGCCGTTCTCGGTGGACCTGCCGGTCGGTTTCGACCCCTCGAAGTCGTACCCGGTGCTCGTCGCGCCCGGCCACGGGAAGAAGGTGGATGGAAACTGGGGCGGACTGTTCTGGGGCGAGGATACCTCGCAGAGGGGATGGATCACGGTGGAGAGCCCGTCGTTCCTGCTGACCGATCCGATCAACGTGACGCTCGCTCTGATGGATGAAATCGCACGCCGCTACAAGATCGAGGGCGGGAAGGTGCACCTGGCGTGTTACGGGCCCTCGTCGGGGCCCGCGTTCGACCTGGCGATGACGGCGCCGGAACGGGTGAAGAGTCTCACCGCCCTGCCGGGATTCCCGGTCACCGACGACGAGGCGAAGCTTCGAAAGCTCAAAGGCGTCAAGGTCAACTTCGTTGTGGGAGAAAACGACGGCCAGCCAGCGCCCGCGCCCGATGCGCTCGCCGAGAAACGGTCCGGCCAGC
>CAZPUV010000165.1:0-6265 GCA_964589805.1 uncultured bacterium
CCAAGATGTGGATCACCAACGGGGTCGGCGCGCACGTCGCGATCATCTGGGCCAAGCTCGACGGTGAAGTGACGGGCTTCATCGTGGAGCGGGAGCGGGAGGGCTTCGAGGCGATGCCCATCAAGCACAAGCTCTCGATGCGTGCGAGCGACACGGCGGAACTCGTGCTCGACGAAGTGCGGATTCCGAAGGCGAACCGGCTCCCCGGGGCCAACGGTCTCAAGACCGCGCTCATGTGCCTGAACCAGGCGCGCTACGGGATCGCGTGGGGAGCGATCGGCGCGGCCATGGCGTGCTTCCACGAGGCGCTCGAATACAGCAAGGACCGCATCATGTTCTCGCGGCCCATCGCCGGCTTTCAGCTCACACAGAAGAAGCTGACCGACATGGCCACGGAGATATCGCTGATGCAGCTCATGATGGTGCAACTCGGTCGCATGAAGGACGCGGGGAAACTCCAGTTTCCGCACGTCTCCATGGCCAAGCGCAACAACGTGCGCAAGGCGCTCGAGGTGGCGCGAACGGCGCGCACCATCCTGGGAGCCAACGGAATCTCGGGGGAGTATCAGTCCATGCGACACATGTGCAATCTTGAAACCGTCGACACTTATGAAGGAACGTACGAAATTCATACGCTGATCGTGGGCGACGCGCTCACCGGGATCCAGGCGTACGATTCGTAGCGGAAAGGTGACGAGTATGAGCAAGCGTGTGGTGATTCTGGGCGGTGCGCGAACCCCGATGTCGGAATGGGTGGGGGGAAAGCGCGGTGACGGCGCACCGGGCGGCGCCCTCAAGGACGTTTCGGCGATCGATCTGGGGGCCGTGGCGGCAAGAGGCGCGCTCGAGAAGAGTGGCGTCCCGGCCGACCGCATCGATCATGTGGTAATGGGCAACGCCCTGCAGACAAGCGGCGACGCCATCTACGGCGCCCGCCACGTGGGGTTGAAGGCCGGCGTCGCGCAGCGCACGCCCGCGCTCACGGTGAACAGGCTCTGCGGCTCGGGCATCCAGTCGATCGTGTCGGGTGCGCACGTCATCGGGGAGGGGGCGGAGTACGTGCTCGCGGGCGGGATGGAGAACATGAGCCAGGCGCCGCACGTCATCCGCGGCGCGCGAGCCGGCTTCAAACTGGGCCAGGGGCAGCTCGAAGACTCGTTGCTTGTTTCGCTGATGGACCCGTACTGCGGCCTGCTGATGGCGCAGACGGCGGAGAAGCTCGCGAAGCGGCTCTCGATTCCGCGCGAAGCGCAGGACGAGTATGCGCTCCGTAGCACGCATCTCGGCGAGAAGGCGGCCAACGGCGGCGCGTTCATCGACGAGGTTGTGCCGGTGGAGATCAAGCGGGGTTCGAAGACGGTGGCGACCGTCGAGCGCGACGACCACTTCTTCGTCAACGCCAACCTGGAGGGACTGGCGAAGCTCAAGCCCGCGTTCGGTGAGGACGGCACCGTGACGGCCGGGAATGCGAGCGGGATGGTGGACGGTGCGGCGTGTGTCGTCATCGCGGACGCGGACACCGCGGCACGGGACGGGCGCAAGCCGATCGCGGAACTAGTTGCATGGCATGTGGTTGGGGTGGATCCTTCAGAGATGGGAATAGGCCCTGCGCCCGCCATCCGGGGCCTGCTCGAGAAGGCGAAGCTGCGTCTCGACGACATCGATCTTTTCGAGATCAACGAGGCGTTCGCGGCGCAGTATCTCGCGGTGGAGAAGGATCTGGGCCTCGACCGCGACCGGGTCAACGTCAACGGCGGAGCAATCGCTCTCGGACACCCGCTGGGTGCGACGGGGACGCGGCTCGTGTTGACGCTGGCCCTCGAACTCGGCCGCAGAAAGAAGACGTACGGCATCGCCAGTGCATGCATCGGCGGTGGACAGGGAATCGCGATTCTCATCAAACGGTAGGACAGTAAATCAAGATAGAAAGAAGGAAGACATGGCAACCATCGCTGTGATCCCGGGAGACGGAGTCGGGCCCGAGGTGACCGACGAGGCGCTGCGCGCCCTGCGTCGCGTCAGCGAAATCGAGGGGTTCAAGTACAAGACGGTGGAGTACCCGTTCGGCGCGGAACATTATCTCAAGACCGGCGAGTTGATGCCCCCGGGTGTCCTCGAAGAGTTCAAGCAGATGGACGCCATTCTGCTGGGCGCGATCGGTGACCCGCGCGTGGAAACCGGGGTGCTGGAGCGCGCGATCATCGGCGGGTGCCGCTGGACGCTCGACATGTACATCAACCTGCGGCCGATCAAGCTCTACGCCGAGTACCTGTGTCCGCTGAAGGAGAAGAAGCCCGCGGACATCGACATGGTCTTTGTGCGCGAGAACACCGAGGACCTGTACATCGGCATGGGTGGGCACTTCAAGAAGGGAACTCCGGACGAGGTTGCGATCCAGCAGATGATCATGACGCGCAAGGGAGTGGAACGCGCGCTTCGATACGCGTTCGAACTTACGCGCAAGCGCGGCAAGCGCAAGAAGCTCACGTTGATCGACAAGGTGAATGCGATCGGCGCGATGGAAATCTGGACGCGCACCTTCGATGAAGTGGGGAAGGAGTATCCGGATATCGAACGTGACCACGCGTACATCGACGCGGCCTGCATGTGGATGGTGAAGAACCCCGAGTGGTTCGACGTGGCCGTCACGGGCAACATGATGGGCGACATCATCACCGACCTGGGCGCCGCCATCTCGGGTGGCCTGGGCATCGCCGCGTCCGGGAACATCCATCCGGGCAGGGTGAGCATGTTCGAGCCGATCCACGGGTCGGCGCCCAAGCACGCCGGGAAGGGTCTCATCTGCCCGCTGGCAGCGATCGCGGCGCTGCAGATGATGCTCGAGTTCCTGGGCAAGGAATCCGCCGCAAAGCGGTTGGATCAGGCCATCACGAAGTCGCTCACGTCCGGCGAAATCCGCTCGATCTCGACCAACAGCGGGATCAAGACGAGCGAATACACGGACATCGTGCTCAAGCATCTGAATTGAACGCAAGACCGTAAACGGCAGTGTAACAGCAGGTTACTGAGTTTTCGCGAGAGTGGCGGAACTGGCAGACGCGCTGGATTTAGGATCCAGTGAGGAAACTCGTGGGGGTTCGACTCCCCCCTCTCGCACCAGATGGGAAGGAATGACGTACGTGAACGATCACGAGAAGGACCACGGCCACACGGACCATGACCACGACCATGGCCACGACCACGACCATGGCCACGACCACGATCATGGCCATGACCATGATCATGGCCATGACCATGATCATGACCACGGCCACGAGCACGACCGGGTCTTCTCGGTGGCAGTGGCCAGCCCGAGTGCCACGAAACGGGTACTTTCCATCCAGGTTCCGGCCGGCGAGATGGAAAAAGAGCGCTCACGGGTGCTGGGTGAGTACCGGCGCGAACTGCGGATTCCGGGCTTCCGCAAGGGCAAGGCGCCCGTCGGGTACATCCAGAAGAACTACGGAGACGCCATCCACACCGATGCGGTCCGAAACCTGCTTCCGGCGGTCTTCGAGCAGGCCCTCCATCAGGAACGGCTCTTCCCGCTGGGAGATCCCCGGTTCGAGAAGGTCGAGTTCCCCGACGGCGGGCTGTCGTTCGACGCGCACATCGAGGTCCGGCCGGACGTCCAGTTGACGGGCTACGACCGGATCACCGTCGAGGCCACCCGCCGGGAGGTCGAAGACGGCGACGTGAACGACATGGTCACGCACCTTCGCGAGCGCCTCGCGGCATTCACCACGGTGGACCGGGCCGCGACGGAGTCGGATTACGTGGTGCTGGACTATGTGCCGCTGTCCGGTTCCGGAGAACCGGAGGAGCAGAACCGGGTGAAGGACTACCCGGTCGCGCTCTCGAGCGAGAATCTCCTCGCGGAGTTCAAGACCGGCCTGGCGGGTGCGAAGGCAGGCGACGAGAAGACGATCCCGGTCGTCTACCCGGAGGATTTCGGGGACGCGGAACTGGCCGGCACCAGCCGGACGTTCCAGGTTCGGGTGACGGACGTGAAGGAGAAGCTCCTGCCGGAGCTGGACGACGCGTTCGCAAAGCGGATCGATCCGCAGGTGGCTTCTCTGCTCGAGTTGCGGCTTCGCATCCGCGAGCAGTTGACAGCGGAGGCGGAGTCGCAGTACCGGAGGGAGATCGACGAGAAGATCATCGACGCGCTGATTCGCGCCAATTCGTTCGAGGTGCCGGATGTCATGGTCGAGAACTACCTCAGTTCGGTCATCGAGGAAGACCGCCGGCAGCGAGACAAGTCGGTCGACGACGACGCGCGCGACCAGCAGATCCGGGAAGGCTACCGGGAGGTCGCCGAGCGGGCCATCCGGAAGTTCTTCATCCTGGATGCCGTGCGACGCCAGGAGAGCCTGACCGTGACCCGCGCGGACGTGGACGAGCGCATCCGCGCCATCGCCGGGCAGCTGGGCAAGCCCGAGGCGGAGATCCGGGCCCTCATGGAGCAGGGACGACGCCGGGCGAATCTGGAAAGCGACATGATGGACGAGAAATGCATGGCGTTCCTGCGGGAACGGGCGACGGTCAAGGCGGTATAGGTTTGCCTTGGGGCGGTTGCCGGAAGTACATTATATTTGGTTCGCAACGAAGCGAAGATGAGTGAGGTTTTCTGATGGCGGAACGAATGAACATCCCGGTTCCTTTTGTAATCGAGCAGACAGGGCGCTACGAACGCTCGTATGACATCTATTCGCGACTGCTGAAGGACCGAATCGTGTTCCTGGGCACGCCCATCGACGACACGGTCGCCAACCTGATCGTGGCCCAGTTGCTGTTCCTGGAGGCCGAGGATGCCTCGCGCGACATATACCTCTATATCAACAGCCCGGGCGGGCACGTGTCGGCCGGACTTGCGATCTACGACACCATGCGGTACATAAAGCCCGACGTCGCGACGATCTGCATGGGTCAGGCCTCCAGCATGGCCGCGGTGCTGCTGGCGGCCGGTACCCGGGGCAAGCGTTCCGGGCTCCCGAACGCGAGGGTGATGATCCACCAGCCGTCCGGCGGCTCGGAGGGCCAGGCGGCGAGCATCGAGATATATACCAAGGAGATACTGCGGCTCCGCGACCGCCTGAACGTCATTCTGGCGGAGCACACCGGCCAGCCGGTGAAAAAGATCGCCAAGGACACGGATCGCGACTATTTTATGTCAGCCGATGAGGCCCGCGAATACGGCGTCATCGACAGCATCTTCGTCAGCCGCCCGGGCACGGGCAGAACCGGAGAGGCCAACGTCGCATGAAGAAGAAGATCGGCAACCCGCACATCCTGCGTTGTTCGTTCTGCGGACGCGGTCAGGACGAGGTCACCAAACTGATCTCGGGGCCGTCGGTCTATATCTGCAACGAGTGCATCAAGCTCTGCAAGGACATCCTCGACGACGAGATCTCCGGGCAGGTGCTCTTCGATTCCGACGAGTTCCCGAAGCCGCGCGAGATCAAGGAATTCCTCGACCTGTATGTGGTTGGCCAGGAAGACGCGAAGGTGATGCTCTCGGTGGCGGTTTACAACCACTACAAGCGCATCATGCACGAGCGGACGACCAACGAGGTCGAGATCGAGAAGAGCAACATCCTCCTCCTCGGCCCGACCGGTACCGGCAAGACGCTGCTCGCACAGACGCTGGCGAGGTTCCTCCGGGTGCCGTTTGCGATCGTCGACGCAACGGCGTTCACGGAAGCTGGTTACGTCGGGGAGGACGTCGAGAACATCCTCCTGAAGCTGTACCAGAACGCGGGTTCGTCGGTGGCCGCAGCCGAGAAGGGCATCGTCTACATCGACGAGATAGACAAGATCGCACGCAAGTCGGACAGCCCGTCCATCACGCGTGACGTTTCCGGTGAAGGCGTGCAGCAGGCGCTGCTCAAGATGCTCGAGGGGGCGATTGCCAACGTTCCGCCCCAGGGCGGGAGGAAGATTCCGCAGCAGAACTACATCGAGATCAACACGAAGAACATCCTGTTTGTTTGCGGTGGGGCGTTCGAAGGCCTCGACAAGGTGATCGAGCAGCGGACTGGACGCAAAGTCCTCGGCTTTGGACGGGAGTCGGCCGGCACCACCCGGGAGGAGCGGGCGAAGATACTCCGCCACGTCGCCCCGGAGGACATGATCAAGTTCGGTTTGATTCCGGAACTGGTGGGACGACTGCCGATCGTCGGCGTGCTCGATGCGCTGGATGAGGCGGCGCTCGTCGAGATTCTGACGCGTCCCAAGAATGCGCTGACCAAGCAGTACAAGAAGC
>CAZPUV010000166.1:0-3066 GCA_964589805.1 uncultured bacterium
GGTCGCGCGCGGCGTACCGTTCGAACACGGGCTCAGCCTTCTCCACGCTGCCCCTCGTCCTCCAGTGTTCCGTCGGGACCCTCGACCAGCTTCCGGACCCGAAGGTCCGCACGCTCGAGCAGATCCCGGCAGTGCTTGCCCAGCGCAATACCCTCCTCGAACTTCTGCAACGACTCGGCGAGCGAGTACGTGCCCGCCTCCAGGTCGGCGACGATACGCTCGAGTCGTTTCATCGCCTCTTCGAACGCCATCGCCTTTTCCTGTTCGCTCACGATGCCTCCTTATGACCCGGACTCGATCCGCTTCACGACCGTCGCGGCCACCGCACCGTCGTGGAACGACAGTTTCACATCGCGTGCATCCACGGCCTGCAGCGCGCCTCTGATCACGCGGCCACCAGGGTCCGTGCACACGGCGTACCCGCGCCGCATGACCTCGCGCGGGTCCAGGGCGCCCATCCGCGCCACGAGAGACTCCAGGCGGGCGGAACGGTCCCGGAGGCCCGTGCGCACGGATTGCTGCAAACGCGCGGATGAGAAGTCGAGTGCCTGCATGGCGTGCTCGATGCGCCCGCGCACACGGCCGAGTGCATAACTGCGCAGGAGTTCCGTCACCCGCGAACGCGCCCCGTCCAACCGGGCCCGGACCCGGGAAAGCATCGCAGCCTCGATGGCATCGAGGCGCCGGGCGACGTCCGCTCCCTCCGGAACGGCGATCTCCGCCGCCATCGTCGGCGTTGCCGCCCTGCGGTCGGCGACGAGATCGGCAATGGTGACGTCGCTTTCATGCCCGACCGCGCTGATCACGGGCACCGTGCAGCGATGGATCGCGCGGGCGACCGCCTCGTCATTGAACGCCCAGAGGTCCTCGATGCTCCCGCCGCCGCGCCCGACGATCACCACGTCGGCGTCCCCCCGGGCCGAAACCGCGTCGAGGGCGCGTACGATATCGGGCGGCGCCTGCTCGCCCTGGACCTGGACGGGCACGAACAGCACCTCCGTGCACGGAAACCGGCGCTGCAGCGTGGAAAGGATGTCACGGATGGCGGCCCCGGTCGGCGACGTGATCACGGCCACCCGGGCCGGAAATCGCGGCAGCGGACGCTTGCGCGCCTCGTCGAAGAGGCCCTCGGCCTGAAGCCGGGCGACGAGCAGCCGGTACGCGCGCTCCAGATCCCCGCGCCCGGCCGGCTCGATCGCGCGCGCTACCAGCTGGTAGGCGCCCTGTGCCTCGTAGACCGTCAGGCGCCCGCGCGCGACCACCTGCACGCCGTCTTCCATCTTGAAGTCAATCGTGCGCGCGTCTCCGCGGAAGCAGACCGCGGCGAGCTGCGCCTCCGCATCCTTCAGGCGGAAGTAGACATGGCCCGACGTGTGCACACGCACGTTGGACAGTTCGCCCGTCACCTGGACATCGCCGAACTCGTCTTCGAGAAGTTCGCGGACGAGCGCGTTGATCTCCCCCACGGAAAAAATCGGCGGCTCGGCCCGCGGCATCTCAGGCGGTCCGCATGCGATATGCGGCGAGCGTGTTCGACATGAGCATCGCCACCGTCATCGGACCTACCCCCCCGGGAACCGGTGTAATGAGGGACGCCCGCTGCGCAACCGCGTCGAAGTCGACGTCGCCGACGATCCGGTAGCCCTTCTTCGCCGCCGGATCCTCCACGCGGTTGATTCCGACGTCCACGACCACCGCACCGTCGCGCACCATGTCGGCCTTGAGGAACCGCGGCACACCCATGGCGGCGATCACGATGTCGGCTGCGCGCGTGTAGGCCGCGATATCGCGGCTGCGACTGTGACAGATGGTGACCGTCGCGTCGCCGCCCTCGCCCTTGAGCGCGAGGAGCAGAGCCATGGGCTTGCCCACGATCACGCTGCGCCCCAGAACGACGACATTCGCGCCGCCGGTCCGCACGCCGTTGCGCAGCAGGAGTTCGCGTATCCCCAGCGGCGTACATGGAACGAAGACGGGGGTTCCCGCCGCGAGACGACCGAGGCTCTCGGGATGGAAGCCGTCCACGTCCTTCTCGGGGCTGATGGTGGCGATGGCCCGGTCCGAATCGATGTGCTTCGGCAGCGGAAGTTGGAGCAGGATCCCGTCCACGGACGGGTCGTCGTTGAACCCGTGCAGTACCTCGAGCACACGCTCCTGCGGAGTGTCCTCGGGAAGGTGGGCGTTGCGGGAATCGATGCCGCACTCCACGCACGCCGTGGCCTTGGCCGCGACGTAGACCTTCGAGGCGGGGTCTTCTCCCACCCTGACGAGGGCGATCGCCGGAGGCCGTCCCGGGAGGCGCTTCACCGCCTCCGCAATCTCGCTCTTGATCGAAGCGGCCGCGGCCTTTCCATCCAGTAGTTGCATCAGTCCTCCAGCACGAGTTGGTGGTGGGTGAAGCGGCGGACGCGGCCGGATCCGTCCTCGATGTCAGCGATCACGAAGTCGCACCGGATATTCTCGCGGGCGACGTCGAAGCGCGTTGGGCGCATGGAGAGAAAACGCTCGATGACTTCATCCCGGCGCACACCGAGGATCGAGTCGAACGACCCGGTCATGCCCACGTCGGTCACCGCGCCGGTTCCTCCCGGAAGAATACGCGCATCGCGCGTCGCCACGTGTGTGTGCGTACCGAGAACCAGGGATACGCGGCCATCGAGATAGTAGCTCATCGCTATTTTCTCACTCGTCGCCTCGGCGTGAAAATCCACGACGATCATCCGCACCGTCTGCGGCAGTTCCGCAAGCAGGCGGTCGACCGTTCGGAACGGACAGTCGAGCGGAGGCATGAAGACGCGCCCCTGAATGTTGACCACGGCCAGGCGTCCGTCCGTGCCCGGCACCAGAGCCGCGCCTCGCCCGGGCGCCGGGCCGGGGTAGTTCCCCGGCCGCACGATGTCCTCGCGCGTCTCGAGGAGAGCGATTCCTTCGCGCTTGTCCCAGACATGATTGCCGGTGGTGAAGAAGTCCACGCCTGCGGCCTTCATCTCGTCGATCGCCCCCGGGTTGATCCCGAAGCCGCCGGCGGAGTTCTCGCCGTTGATGATGACGCAGTCGAGCTTCCAG
>CAZPUV010000166.1:3076-6264 GCA_964589805.1 uncultured bacterium
AGCGCCGCGTCGTGCTCGTCCTTGATGCGCGGGACGGCCTGTGCGACCGCCCGGCGTCCGCTCTTACCGACGACATCACCGAGGAATGCAATGATCACAGTCTTGTCCTTGCGGCGTGACTCGAAATCGGGTGGGTCAGAATGACACCGGTCCGGGCGTTGCGACGAGAAGCCCGGGGGAAAAGAAAATTCCCCACGCTATGCCGTGTACAAGGGAACTTATGAACCATCTCGGTTCACGTGGATGCCCCTACGAACCGTCCTGTCCGCCACTCGCGTGGTTACACATCGCGATCCGATCGGAACTTCCCTCAATAAGGTGTTGGCTCAAAAATTACCTTATCATCACAAACATGGTAGGGAATTTTCGTATTATCTTCGCCTGCTCTTCCGTCGATCACTCTCCTGTCGTCTCAACGGTCGGCAATCAGGCCTGCAGCTTCTCTTCCAGGAAGCTGATGAGCCCCTCAGCTCTTCGCTCGATCTTCGTTATCTCTTCCGCGGACGCCCGCCGGAGCTGGAACAACTCGTCGGCGATGTTCATGGCCGCGAGGATGGCGACGCGGTCCGCGGGCTGCCCGCTGGCGCCCTTCGAAACCTCCCGCAGTCGCGAGTCGACGAAACGGGCGACGTCCCGGACATACTCCTCGTCGGCGTTGCCGCGTATACGGTACTGGCGGCCCAGGATCTCGACGCTTATGGTGCTGGTCTCTTCCATGTTCACCCCGTCGCGCAGCCGCTACAACTGAAGCTCGCCCAGCTTCTCCAGCACGCGATCGATCCGCTTCTTTACCTCGTCCTTGTGGAGCGAGCTCACGATCTTGTCGTGACTCGTCTTCAGGTTTCCGATTCGCTCACCGAGCTCGCGGTTGGCGCTCTGCAACCGCTCGATCTCGTGTTCCAGCGAGTTCTTCTGATCCTGCAACGCCTGGTACTGGTCTTTCAGCTGCGCAAAACGCTCGGTCGTTTCTGCAATGCGTCTCTCGAGGATCGCGAGTTTCTCGAGGGCTCCGGTTCCTTCCATGAACGCGCTCCCTTTCCACCCTTTACGATCGCAACTCAACGCCGAGTTCCGACTCGAGCTTGCCAACGATCCTCGCGACTATCGCCTCGACTTCCGTGTCCTTCAGCGTTCCTTCGCTGGAACGAAACGAGAGTCTTGCGCCATACGCCGTGCGATTCGCTCCGATGCTCGCGCCGCGAAACACATCGAAAACCTGGAGGGATTCTAGCAACCGGCCGCCGACCTTGGCCACATGTTTTTCGATCTGTGCCCACGTGACGCCCGCCGGTGCCACGAGCGAAAGATCGCGCCGAGACGCGGGAAACTCCGAGTAGGGCCTGAATACCACGCGTGCCGCCCGTACCTCGAACAGGGCCGACAGATCGATCGCCGCGTACCATACGGGCTGTTCGATTCCAAGCGCGCGGGCCGCCTCCACCGGAATGATCCCGCCTTCGACCACCGCCCCCTTGCGGTCTGCGTATCGGAACTCGCCCCGGGAAGGCGTGAAGTCGTACGTCCACTCCTCCGCCGCCGCGGGGCGAAGTGTCGCGAGGAGAGTCTCGACCTCCGCTTTCACTTCGTAGAGGTCGGACGGCGCTTCGTCGGTGCGCCAGAACGTCCGCGCGCGCGGACGCGTTCGCACGATGACGAGGTGGGTCGGCTCATCCGGCAGCCCGGCCTCTCCGGCACCACGCAGGAAGACACGGCCGACCGTGAACACGCTCAACTCGCGTCTCCCGTGCGAGATGTTGTGGGCCACCGCGTCCAGCATGCCCGGCAGCAGGTGCGTGCGCATGTACGCGTGGTTGCTGGACAGCGGATTCCGGATCGGCAGCGGGTGGCTGCGCGGGTCGGAGTCGGGCCAATCGAACCACTTCAGCTCCCGCCCGTCGCTGAACGCGCTCGTGACGAATTCGGTGTGTCCGCGCGCCACCAGATGCGAAACCACGGCCTCCAGGAAGCGATCGAACGGATCGGGGGCGGAAGGCACGGTGGCCCTGTACTTCCAGTCTTTCCCGATGTTCTCGTAGCCGTGCATCCGCGCCACTTCCTCGACGAGATCCGCCTCCTCGAAGATGTCCCAGCGGAACGTCGGCACCTTGACCGTCACACTGTCCCGTTCCGCCGCGGTCCGCTTGAATTCGAGCCGGCCCAGGAGTTCCTCGATGACGGCCGCCGACAGGTCCTCGCCGACGAGCCGTCGAACGGTCGCGCGCCGCACGGTGATGAGCCGGGGCTCGCGCGGCGCCGGGAATTCGTCCACGACGGTTCCGGGCCGACCGCCCGCGACTTCGAGGATCAGTTCGACCGCGCGGCGCGAAGCGAGATCGCAGATGTCGCGGTCGCTTCCCCGCTCGAAGCGGTAGGATGCGTCCGTGTTGAGGCCGAGGGATCGGCGTGTCGCGCGCACCGCGCGCGGGTCGAACGCCGCGCATTCCAGCACCAGGTCCGTGCTCGTACCGGTGATTCGCGTCGCCATGCCGCCGATGACACCCGCGACGCCGACCGGCTCGTCGCCCGACGTTATGACGAGATGATCGGGGCCCAGTTCATACGCGACTTCGTCGAGCGCGTCCAGGGTCTCGCCGCGCCGCGCCCGCCGCACGCCCATCGACAGCGAAGGCAGCTTCTCGAGATCGTAGGCGTGCAGGGGCTGTCCCGTTTCCATCATCACGTAGTTGGTCACGTCCACGACATTGTTGACGCTGTGGATACCGACCTTCTCGAGCGCGCCTCGGAGCCACGAGGGAGACGGGCCAACCTTGACACCGCGCACGACGCGCGCAACGAAACGGAAACAGTCCTTCGATGATTCGATTTCCATGGCGACCGGATCGTCACCCGCCGACTGAAACGAGGGTGGTTCCGGTCGGCGCAGCGGCAGCCGGTAGCGGGCCGCTATCTCGCGAGCGATTCCCACGTGTCCCAGCTGGTCGGGACGATTCGGCGTCACTTCCAGTTCCAGCGTCGCATCCGACTCCCCGAGCACGTCCGCCAGCGGGACGCCGATCGTGGAGTCCGGCCGCAGCACCAGGATCCCGCCCGATTCGTCGCCCAGCCCGAGTTCGACTTCCGAACAGATCATCCCGTTGGACGCGACGCCGCGGATCTTGCTCTTGCGGATCTTCACCCCGTTGGGGAGTTTCGCGCCCACCAGTGCCACCGCGACGCGCTGCCCGGCC
>CAZPUV010000167.1:0-6254 GCA_964589805.1 uncultured bacterium
GGCCTGCGTGGCAGCCGCACGGCGGGATGCTCGCGAGGTCCTGGACCGGCTCGAAGCCGACCGCAAGATCGGCATCGTCGTTCTGGGACGTCCGTACCACAGCGATCCCGGCATCAACCACGAAATCCTGGTGGAGTTCCAGAAGCTCGGTTATCCGGTGTTCACGCAGGACTGCCTCCCCGTCGACGAGGATATTCTCGACCGCCTGTTTGGCGCCGAAATCCGCGCGGGCGAGATAGAGAGTGCCATGGACATCAGCGACGTGTGGAAGAACGCCTACAGCGAGAACACGAGCCGGAAACTGTGGGCGGCCAAATACGTCGCCCGGCACCCGAACCTGGTGGCGCTCGAGATGTCGAACTTCAAGTGCGGCCATGACGCGCCCATCTACTCGGTCGTCGAGGAGATCGTCGAGTGTTCGGGCACGCCGTATTTCTCGTTCAAGGACCTCGACGAGAACCGCCCGGCCGGCTCGATCAAGATCCGAGTGGAGACCATCGGTTACTTCCTCAAGCGCTTCCGTGAGGAGAAGCTCCGCGAGGCCTGGCTCGAGGAGCAGGCGGCCCACCGCGCCCGCCACGCCGGGAGTGCGGTGCCCGCGAGCGATGCGGAAACCGATTCCGAACCGGCGAGGGTCGCCGAGGCGGCCTGACCCGCCTGACCCGCGGTACTCCCTTGACAGACGGATACATTCAGAGTATTCAGGTAATTAAGACCTGATTATCCTTAATAGGTCCGGGCAGCCATTGGCCCGGGGCCTTTTCCGGCCGCCACCTTCCTACCGAAAAGGGGGCAGCGCGTGACAATCGGAAGCTGGGTTGCCCACCGCGTGGGCGAACCGATGACCTGGGAATCCCGTGACGAAGTCCTCGCCAACGGCGAGGTACTCGTCGAAGTTGCCGGCTGCGGGGTGTGCCACACCGACCTCGGCTACTTCTACGATGGGATTCCAACCCGCCATCCATTCCCGCTGACGCTCGGACACGAGGTGAGCGGGGTCGTCGTCGAAGCCGGTCCCGGAGCCACCGCGTGGGTCGACCGCCGGGTCGTCGTGCCCGCGGTGATTCCGTGCGCCAAGTGCGATGCCTGCCGCAGCGGTCACGGATCGGTGTGTCCCAGGCAGGTGTTCCTGGGATGCGACGTGCACGGTGGCTTCGCCACCCACGTGCGTGTTCCCGCGCACGGTCTCTGCTCCGTCCCTGATCTCGACGACGTCCGCACGAACCCGAAGCGGCTCGACCTCGCGTCGCTTTCCGTCGTCGCCGACGCGGTCTCGACGCCGTACCAGGCGATCCACCGCAGCGGGTTGCGCGACGGGGACCTGGCCATATTCGTCGGCGTGGGTGGTGTGGGGGGGTTCGGAGTGCAGGTCGCGGCGGCGATGGGTGCGGCGGTCGTCGCGATCGACATCGACGACGAGCGACTGTCGATGATTCAGAACTTCGGTGCCGACCTCACGCTTCGCGCCGACATGGACTTCAAGTCGCTGCGCGGGGCGATCCGCGACTTTGCAGGTGCGCGAAAGATCCCCTCCTGGCGTCAGAAGATATTCGAGACGTCGGGTACACCCGCCGGCCAGGCGACCGCATTCGGCCTCGTCGGCCACGGCGGTTATCTCAGCGTCGTCGGTTTCACGCCCGCGAAGATCGAGCTTCGCCTGTCCAACCTGATGGCGTTCGACGCCGTCGCACAGGGCAACTGGGCGTGCCTGCCCGAGCTCTACCCGGCGGTGGTCGACATGATTCTCTCCGGACGGGTAGCCCTGGAGCCGTTCATCGAGCGGCGGCCATTGTCCACGATCAACGAGACCTTCGAAGACGTTCATCACAAACGCACGCGGCGTCGCGTCGTTCTCATTCCCGAGGAATAATCATGGAACTGAAAAATCACAATCTTGCGCTAGGTGACTTCCCCGGTCTTCTCTACGAAGAGGTTCCGATCCGCGATTCCGCCGGCCGCGTGGCGGAAGGACTGCACTCGATCCGCATCACACTCAACAATCCCAAACAGCTCAATTCCTACACGACCGAGATGGTCAAGGGCGTCATCCTGGGCATGCGGCGTGCGTCCAACGACCGCGCGTGCGTGGCCGTGATCTTCACCGGCGCCGGCGACCGCGCGTTCTGCACGGGCGGGAATACGGCCGAGTATGCGGAGTACTACGCGGGCCGGCCCGAGGAGTACCGGCAGTACATGCGCCTGTTCAACGACATGGTGAGCGCTATTCTCGCCTGCGACAAACCCGTCATCTGCCGGGTCAACGGCATGCGCATCGCCGGCGGCCAGGAGATCGGCATGGCGTGCGACTTCTCCATCGCGCAGGACCTGTCGGTCTTCGGGCAGGCGGGGCCGCGGCACGGATCGGCGCCCGACGGGGGCAGCACGGATTTTCTGCCGCTGTTTGTCGGCATTGAAGCCGCGATGGAGAGCTGCACCGCGTGCCAGCCGTGGAGCGCGCACAAGGCGTTCCGCCTGGGACTGCTCACGCGCGTCGTTTCCTGCCTCAAGGTGGACGGAAACTACGTGCCCAATCCGTTCGTCATCACGGATCGTTACGTCGACGACGCCGGCCGGCTCGTCTACGGCGAGCGCAAGGACGGCGATGAGCTGAAGAAGGCAAAGGAGACGATCGCGAGCGGTCAGGTGGATCTCTCGAGGCTGGACGATGAGGTGGACGCGTTCATCTATTCGCTCGCGATGACGATGCCGGGCTGCCTGTCGAAGACCATAGAGAGCGTGCGCAAGCACAAGCTCACGCACTGGGACCGGAATCGCGAAACCAACCGCGCCTGGCTCGGTCTCAACATGACGACCGAGGGACGCGCGGGATTCCGGGCGTTCCACTTCGGTCCCAAGGATCGCCGCGAGGTGGATTTCCTGCTGCTGCGCCGGCGCATCGCCGAAGGTCGGAAGTGGGACGAGGCGCTGATCGAGGAGATCCAGCCCCGGCCCGACGGTGGGAGCGGGCACAAGGCCTGAACGGAGGGCAACATGAGTTCGAAAGTGACGCTTCCGTCGACGGCGGTACGCCTCGAAACCCTGGACGAAGGAGCGATCTGGCGGGTCGTCCTCAACACCCCTAGAGCGAACATCCTCGACGGGGAGAAATGCGCGTTGCTCACCCGTGTCTTCGAGAGTGTGCGCGATGACACGAATGTGAAGGCAGTCGTGCTCGACGGCGAAGGTCCGAATTTCTCCTTCGGTGCGAGCGTGCAGGAACACCTGCCGGATCAATGCGCGGCGATGTTCGCGAGTTTCCACGGGCTGTTCCGCGCCATGCTGGACGCGTCGGTGGCAACGCTCGCCGTCGTGCGCGGGCACTGTCTCGGCGGCGGTCTGGAGCTGGCGGCGTTCTGCAACCGCGTTCACGCCCGCGAGGACGCGCGACTCGGCCAGCCGGAAATCACGCTGGGAGTCTTCGCGCCGGTCGCGTCCGTGATCCTGTGCGAACGCATGGGGCGTGGAGCCGGAGAGGACCTGCTCCTCTCGGGAAGGATCATCACCGCGCGTGAAGCGCACGCGGCCGGTCTCGTCGATCAACTCGACGACGACCCGGGTGAGGCCGCCCTCGCCTATGCGCGCGAGCACCTGCTGCCACGCTCGGCGTCGAGTCTGCGTCTGGCGGTCCACGCGGCCCGGCTGGACTTCGGAGAGCGCTTCACGGCCGCGCTCGCAAGGCTCGAGGACCTGTATCTCGACGACCTCATGCGCACCGAGGACGCGGTCGAGGGGCTGAACGCGTTTCTCGAAAAGCGCGCACCCCGATGGAGGAACCGGTGAGCACCAGTCCGTCGAACCGTCTGGAAGCGATCGTCGCTCGCGCGGAAGAGCTCTACCGCGACCGCACGCTGGGCGAAGTACGCGCCTGGAAGAAGCGCACGGGCGGGCTGGCCATCGGGTTCATGCCCATCTACGTTCCGCGCGAGATGCTGCACGCGCAGGGCGTCATGCCGGTGGGGATCATGGGCGGAGGTGACGACCTGGAGATCATCCGTGGCGACGCGTACTACCAGTCGTATATCTGCCACATCCCCCGCAGCACGATCGAAATGGGACTCAACGGAACGCTGGACTGTCTGGACGGGATGATCTTCCCGGCGACGTGCGACGTGATCCGCAACCTCTCCGGCATGTGGCAGCTGCAGTTCCCGGACCGCATGTCGCGCTATCTGGACGTGCCGCAGAATTTCGACGCCGGCACGGGGGGGAGCTTCTACCGCCGCGAGCTCGAGGAGATATCGCGCGACCTGACCTCACGCGGCGCGCGTCCACTGGATGCGGAATCGCTGCGGGCATCGATCGTCGCGTACAACCGGAACCGGCGAGAAGTCGAAGCGCTGTTCGACCTGCGGCGTCGCGAACCGTGGAAGGTCCCGACGCACGAACTGTACCTCCTGCTGCGTGCGGGGCAGGTGATTCCGGTGGAGGACTTCACCGCCATGCTCGCCGACTACGCGCGGGAGGCGGCCGCGGCGAAGGGGCGCCAGCCGCTCGACCAGGCCCGTGTGCTCCTCACCGGTTCATTCTGCGAGCAGCCGCCGCTGGGGCTCATCAAGACCCTGGAGCGTTCCGGCTGCTATATCGTAGACGATGACTTCGTGCAGGTTCACCGGTTCATCCGCGGAGAGATTGCCGAGGATGGTGACCCGCTCGAGAACCTGGTGAACGCGTTCATCGGCGACGGGGTGGCGAGTGCGGTGCGTTACATCGCAGATGATGAGAAGGGAGCGGAACTGGTGGCGAGCGTGCGCCGGAGCGGAGCCGAAGGCGTGATCTACTGTTCGGCGAGTTTCTGCGACCCGGCGCTGCTGGACCAGCCGATGACCATCCGCGCGCTCGAGAACGCCGGGATCCCGTACACGGCCTTCAAGTTCGCCGAAAACAACGGACAGTTTCAGGTGATCCGCGAGCAGTCGGGGACGTTCGCGGACTCGATCAAGTTGTGGAGTGAGGTGTAACCATGCCGCAGAAGACCGGAACCACGGTACAGAAGGAAGACAGTCAGGTCCGCCAGAAGACGATGATCGCGGAACATTACACGCGTCTCGCCAACGCACCCGACACCGGGGAGAAGAACGTATACACGTTCGTGCCGGGGAATCTGACCGAGTTGATCCGCAGCTTCGATCTTCTACCCGTCCTTCCCGAAATCAACGCCCTGCAGTCGGCCATGCGCGGCAAATCGCGCGAGTACATCTCCATCGCCGAGAAGCTCGGGCATTCGGAGGACGTTTGCACGTACGTCAAGTGCGACCTCGGGATGATGAAGTCGGGGAACGTCGGCCCCACCGGCGAGCGGCTTCCGCCGCCCGACCTGCTGCTTCTCTCGTACACCGGGTGCTTCACCTTCATGAAGTGGTTCGAGATCCTGCGGGAGGAGTACGACTGCCCGGTTGCCATGCTCCACGTTCCCTACCAGGGCGATGGCTTGATCACGGACTCGATGCGCACCTATGTCGTAGATCAGCTGCGCAACAAGGTGATCCCGCTCCTGGAGCAGGTCTCGGGAAAGCGCTACGACGAGTCGCGCCTGAGCGAGATGCTCGCGCGCTCGGCGCGCTCGGAGGACGACCTGGTGGCGGTGCTCGAGTCCGCGCGGGAGCGACCGTCGCCCATCGACGCGTACTTCGGAGGCGTGTACTACATCGGTCCCATCTTCACGGCGTTTCGCGGCACCCAAGACGCGGTCGAATACTACCGGATGCTCCGCTCCGAGGTGGAGGAACGGGTCAGGCAGAAGCTCGGGCCGGTCACACCCGACGGCCCCATGCAGCGCGAGCGGTTCCGTCTCGTGGTCGAGGGACCGCCGAACTGGACCAGCTTCCGCGACTTCTGGAAGATGTTCGCCGACGAAGGTGCGGTGGTCGTGGCCTCGACCTACACCAAGGTGGGCGGGGTCTACGACACGGGGTTCCGCCACGACCCGGAGCGCCCGCTGGAGAGCCTCGCCGACTACTGCATGGGCTGCTACACGAACATGTCCCTGCCGCGCCGCGTGGAGATGCTGGCGAAGTACATCGAGGACTACGACGCGGACGGCCTGCTCATCAATTCGATCAAGAGTTGCAACTCGTTCAGCGCGGGACAGCTCATGATGCTGCGCGAGGTCGAGAAGCGTACCGGACGGCCGGGGGGCTTCATCGAGAGCGATCTGGTCGATCCGCGTTATTTCTCGGCGGCCAACATCAAGAACCGCCTGGAGTCATACCTGCAGATGATCGAGCAGAAGCGAGCGGGGAAGACGGCATGAAGCT
>CAZPUV010000168.1:0-4575 GCA_964589805.1 uncultured bacterium
AGCGACCGCGCCCTCGAACGTGAAGCGATGATTCGGCTCCCGCAGCGACGGGTTCGCGGCTGCCGGCGCCCGGTCGATGAAGCCCCTGCCGATCAGGTCCGTCGCGGCCGCGCCGTAGTCGCGCGCCCAGCGGTCCGCCACGTACTGCTGGTATGTCGTCGCCTGAGGCGCGACCCCGGCTTCCGCCATGATGCGCAGCAGTATGTCGCCCTCGGAGAGCGTGTCGAACAACGGCGCGAGCGCGGGTTGCACGACATTGAGCACGCCGCCCGCCGGCTCGGCGTCTCCCCACGATTCCATCGTATGCGAAAGCGGCAGCACGACGTCGCACTTCTCGAGCGTCGGGTTGAGGATGTCGCCGACGCCGACCAGGAACGCGCCACGCGCGAGGGCCCGGTCGAAGCGCGGGTCCGCAAGCCGTGAAACGGGGTCGACGCCGAAGAGGATGAGCGCGCTCACCTGTCCGGACTCGAGACGGTCGGTCAGGCGTTCGATGTCCGCCATCGTGCCCACGCGCGAGTAGTCCGCCGCGCGTGCGAAGTCGATCGTGCGGCCGTTCATGCCGCACACGGCCTGGATCAGCGCCGCGAGATGCGCGACGTCCAGTCCTCCATCGTGCGCGACCGACACGCCTCCGGCGATGAGGAGCGGATTCGACGCGCGCGCCAGGTCATCGGCGGCATGACTCAGTGCTTCGCGTGCGATGCCCGTGATCTCGCTGGCGCGCTCCGCGGTGACGACCGGTACGCGGTTCACGTGCGCCGCCGTCCGCGAGTCGAGCGAGCGCAGATTCGCGACACTGTGGAGCAGGAACGCGAGCAGGTGCGCCTCCGTCCCCGGACGCGCCACCAGCCGCTCGGTCGCCTTGAAGCCCGTGAGCGAGGCGTGCGGCTCGATGTGGTACCACTTGAAGCGTCCGCCCTTGTCGCGTCGCCGCGCGAGCGCACGGGAGAACGCAACCGGGTTGCCGAAGGTCTCGAGCACGTCGGCTCCGACGGTCACCATGACGTCGGCGTTCTCCGGATTCGCCGCCGGCACCACGGCCTGCCCGAACAGAGTACGGTTCGCCTCCCGGATGGCCGCGTAGGCGAACAACTCGAACTCGGGCAGCCGGCGCACACCGGTGCGCGAGCTGAACTCGTCCATGAGCGCGGAGAAGGATCCCGACGTGCGTCCGGAGAGAATCGCCTTTTCGCCACCCGCGGTCTTCACCGCGCTCGCGATGCGTGGCATGACCTTGTCCCACGCCGACGGTTCCAGCCTGCCCGTCGCATCCTTCATGAGCGGCTGGCGGATCCGCTCCACGTGGTAGAGGCGGTTGAGACCGGTCTGACCGCGGATGCAGAGCGCGCCGTCGTTCACCGGGTGCCCCGACAGGCCCTCCACCTTCACGGGACGCTGGTCGCGGACTCGTGCGGTGACCCCGCAGTTCGCCGGGCACTCCCTGCACGAGGTCGACACGTACGTGGCCTCGCCCGGCACGAGGCCGTCGTCGGGCGGAACCAGGTACGGGATGATCTTCTCCGACCTGCGGTTGAGATCGCAGCCGGCGAGCACGGAAGCGCCGGATGCAACTCCCACCCATCTCAAGAAGTCTCGCCTGTCCATTATGTGACGGCCTCCGTTCCTTCCATCTACTTGTGGCAGATCAGACAATCCGTCGGCGCGTTGTTCTCGGTGTGGCACGACACGCACCAGCCCATCTTGAGCGAACTCACCTGACGCACCTCCGGCATCGCCGCCAGCTGGCCGTGGCACTGCTCGCACGCCACCCCCGCGCTGACGTGGCGTTTGTGCGAGAAGTACACGTGTTCGCTTATTCGAACGCGATACACGCGGTTCCAGGGCACGGGTTCCTTCTTGTTCCAGTACTCCGTCAGCTTCTGGACGCCGGCCGTCTCGGTCTTGACGGCCGTGTGGCAGTCCATGCATTTCTGCACGGACGGAACGCCCGCGAAGAAGGACTTGTCCGCGCTCTCGTGACAGAACAGGCACTGCAGATTCAACTTGCCGACGTGAATCTCGTGGCTGAACGGAACCGGCTGCGTCGGCGCCTTCCGCTGCGTGTGCCAGCGGAACCCGAGCAGCAGAACCAGGACCGCAAAGAGCGCGAAGTACCCGAAGATCGCTGCGCTAATGACTCTTCTGGTCACTCTTCACCTCAGTCTGTGTCGGCGTCTGCACTTCCGGCTGCCCGGTTTCACCGGCCTGAGGCAGCTGCCCCAGCAGGTAGTCCGCCACCGTCCGCGCCCTGGCGGAACTCACACCTGGATTCGGCATGGGCGGATACTCCGTGTTGATCCTGACCGGATTCATGATGAAGTTCTGCAATCCTTCCGGGTTGCCCGCGTACTTCCGCAGCACCTCGTTGAGCGGCGGGCCCACCAGCTTCTCGTTCATGCGGTGACACTGCGCGCAGACGCTCTGGAACGTCTCCTCGCCGAGGTTCCTGCCGGCCGACGCGGCCATCTCCAGCTCGATGGCCGCCTCGCGGTCCATCCTGTCCCTCTCCGCCCTCTGTTCGATCAGCCGCGCGTGTTCGCGATTGGCGTTGGCCATCGAGCGCACGTCGAACACGCTGGAAAGAACGAAGAGCAGGATGAAGAGACTGAACGTGGTGGCACCGAACCGCGGCTTACCCGCCCGGAGTGCCCCGATGAACGCGTAAGCGACGACCATGGTGAGGAGCGTCACCATGGCGCCCAGGACATAGACGGTGGAATCGAACACCACGTCGGGCGACGTGAACACGTACAGCAGGTTGAACACCGGCACCGCGAAGCAGAAGGCCAGTCCGAGCCCCGCGCCGAAGCGGCGCGCAAAGTCGCTGTACTCCCGGTCGGTTACCGCGTCGCGTCCGGGCCAGCGCAGCACGAAGAACAGGATGGCCGCTCCGGTGAGCGCGAACCCGAGGTGAACGAACAGCAGGAACTTCCAGATCACGTTCCAGTTGAGGACCAGGATGGCCACGTTCTTCAGACGGAACCACTTCTCCGGGTCCTGGAGCCGGATGATCGTGCCGAGGAGGACGAAATACGATCCCGCCAGCACGGCGAGACCCAGCGTACCCATCCCCATGTGCGCGTGGAAGTTCCGGGCGCGATCCCTGAAGGTGCGCTGGAAGAGGCCGAGCACGGCGAAACCGAGCACGACACCGGGGATCGCGTACACGATGTACCTGATCGGTACGTGCAGGGCACCCACGAACCACTGCCCGTAGATGAAGGGCAGCACGAACAGCGGCAGAATCCCGAGCACGAGCACCACGATCTTCCTGCCGAGAACCATCTCGATCAGATCGCCCGCGAGACGCGCAAAGTGCGGATTGGGGATCTCGTGGTTGGAGAACGTCAGCCACATCGCCACGGCCGTCGAGCCGATCACCAGGGCGACGTACGGCAGATGGATCGCGTATGTGACGACCGCCAGGAACTCCAGCAGCTGCATGTGCGTCGCGGTCGGTGGAATGATGTGCTGGCTCAAGAAGTCCATGAATCGCCTTCCCGTCCTTCTAGCCGACGAGTCCGCTCAGCGAGAGCACCGAGATCACGAACAGTGCGTACACATTGATGTGGTGGAACGCCAGCACCTCGCCGTGCGAGCGAACCATGGTGGTCGCGTGCCACCCGAGCCACAGCGAAGCCACCACCAGGCCGATCTGCGCCCAGGTTGCCGACAGCACGCCGAACATCGGCAGCGACAGACACGCCACGGCCGTTGCGATCATCCACACGTAGATGATGCGGGAGAGCTGTTCGCGCGAAAAATAATCCGTCAGCGTGGGAAGGCCGGCCCGCCGGTAGTCGTCGCCGATCTTGAGCAGCAGGAGCCAGAAGTGCGGCACCTGCCAGACGAAGAAGAAGAAGGCCACCGCCGCGATGCGCGGATCCGACACCGCACCACCTCCCACGACCCACCCGATGACCGGCGGCAGCGCGCCCACCACACCGCCGGGAATGGCGGCGAACGCCGAGACGCGCTTGAGCGGCGTGTAGATGCCGTTGTACCAGATGACCGTGCACGCTCCCAGCGCCACGGCGGTCGCGTTGCCCGCCAGCAGCGCGAATCCCGCGGCGAGCAGCGCCAGTGTCACGACCAGTCCCGTGCGCCTGCTCATGCGTCCCGACGGAATCGGGCGCCCGGCCGTCCGCCTCATGAGCGCGTCCACGTCCACTTCCTGCACCTGATTGAGCGCGCCGGCCCCGCCGGCAAGCAGCAGCACGCCCGCGATGAGGGGCAGTACGCCAGCGGACAACTCGTGGGCGGCGAGGAAGTACCCCGTCGCCGCCGACGCGGCCGCCAGGACCGCGATCCGGACCTTCGCCAGCTCGAGCACCATGCGCAGGAAGTTCTTCATCTCTACTTCATGCTCTTGATGTAGGAGGTGAGGGCCTTGATCTCCGCGTCGCTCACGAGGCCCTGCTGGGACGGCATGAGCGGCGGATAGCCCTGGACGATGTCCGCCTGGGGCTCGAGGATCGACTTCCTGATGTACTCCTCGTCCACCAGGACCTCGCGCTGCTGGCCACCGGTCATCACGACGGTTTTGTGCCCGTAGATGCCCTTGAACGACGG
>CAZPUV010000168.1:4585-6216 GCA_964589805.1 uncultured bacterium
ACGCGAGCCGTCGGAACTGTGGCACGCCGTGCATCCCTTGGCCTGCGAGAGCCCCTTGCCCATGGCGACCAGCGCCGGATCGGCGGCGTCCGCGGCGGCCGCCTTCTGGAGGGCGATGACCTTTTCCTGCTCGGCGGAGAGCCAGGTATCGAATTCCTCCTGCGTCACGACATGCACCCTGGTGAGCATCGCCGAGTGCTGCAACCCGCAGTATTCCGCGCAGAGCACGTCGAACTCGCCCAGTTCCGTGGCCTGGAACCACAGATAGAGGCCCTCGACCCCCGGGACCGCGTCCTGCTTCACCTTGAACGCCGGGATGAAGTAGCTGTGGAGGACGTCCAGCGATTCCAGATTCAGCTTCACGGGCCGGTTCAACGGCACGTACAGCTCCGGGCTCTGAACGCCGTTCTCGTACTCGTGGTTCCACGACCACATGCGGCCGGTCACCGTCACCTGGATGGCGTCCTCCGGCACGGTCTTCAGGAGCCTGTACCCCTCCCACCCGTACCAGAAGAACCCGAACGCAAGAATCGTGGGGATGACGGTCCAGACGATCTCCAGCACGTGATGCCCGTGTATCTCCTCCGCCACCGGGCTGCGGCGCCGGTGGTAACGCAGGGTGAAGTAGATCATCACCAGCGTGATGCCAATGAGCATCACCAGCGACACGATCGTGATGAACAGGATCGGTCCGTTGACCGCGTCGGACGTTGTCGAGAGCCGGCTCAGCATGCGTCTACCTGAACAGGGTGTCGGTGAATGTCAGCCCGATGAAGATCACCAGTGTCACGATCACGATCAGCAGAAGGCGATGAAAGGTCCTGTCCTCGTACTTCAGGTGCATGAACAGATACAGAACGATCGACGCCTTGATCGCGGCTATCGTCAGCGCGACCAGCACGCTGGCGTTCCCGAAGTGCATTCCCGCCGCCGTGACCGTGATGGCGGTGAGCACGAGCAGCGCGAACCAGGTCAGGAAGTACGTCCCGTAACCAACCGGTTCGTGTGCGTGTTCGTCGTGCTCGTGATTCGCGTCGTGGCTCATGCCGTCCTCCGAATTGTCCTGCCTATGTAATCAGGTAGAAGAGCGGAAACAGGAAGATCCAGATGATGTCAACGATGTGCCAGTACAGCCCCGAATTCTCGAGCAGGTTGAAATCGGCCACCTTGAAGCGCTCCCTGACCGGCCAGTATCGCGTCGCGATGTCGATGCGTTGTATCGACGTATCGATCTCCTCGCCGGTCCACACCGCCACTCCATTCTTGTCGACGACGGCGATGCGCCCGCCCTCCGCCTTCCCAAGCCCGTGACCCGCGACGAACGAAACCTTCGCGTTGGGCTGGTTGGCCACGCGGAAGAACATCACGGTCAGCAGCCCGAAGAAGAGGATCTCACCCTTGGCGTGTGCGAGCAGATACTCGGACCCGGGGTATATCCCGTGGTGGAACTTCGCCCCCCACTCGAAGTACTTGATTACCAGAAACGCGAGTCCGCACACCACCGTGGCCGCGAGCATGATCAGGGCGAGCTTGCGGTTGCCGTGGTGCGTGGCCGCGATCGAGAGCGCCATGGTGAGACTGCTCGTGAGCAGAATCAGCTTACTCATTGCATCGAAGTGCTCCTCTCTTAT
>CAZPUV010000169.1:0-6183 GCA_964589805.1 uncultured bacterium
CCCCGCGCTTCGATCGCGCGCGCGCGCGTCGCGTCGGCATCCGGCCCGGCGACCACCACGAAGCGGCGCCCCGCGCGGGACCACGCGTTGTCGGCCGGAAGGCGCAGGCGCGTGTCCAGCACCACCGGTACGGGCAGGCGGTCGGGCTGCACGTCGAGGAGCCGGCAGTCGAGACGCGGCGCGTCGACGAGAACCGTCCCGATGCCGGTGAGCACCGCGTCGTGCACGGCGCGCAGCGCGTGCACCTCGCGGCGCGCGGCCTCGCTCGTGACATCGTCCCGGCGTCCGCTCGCCCGCGACACCTTTCCGTCCCGCGAAACAGCGGTCTTGAGTGTCAGCATGGACGCGAGCCCGAGGCGATCGTGGTAGTAACCGAGGCTGTCGAGGATGGCGGTGCCCTCGAGGCAACCGATGTCCACCTGGACGCCCCGTGCGCGCAGATGCGAAACACCGCGCCCGAGCACGCGCGAATCAGGGTCCAGCGCCGGTATGACCACGCGGCTCACGCCAGCAGCGACGATGCGGTCCACGCAGGGCGGCGTGCGGCCGTGGTGCGCGCATGGCTCGAGCGACGCGTACAGCGTCGATCCCCTCGCCGCGGGGCCGGCCGAGTCCAGGGCGAGCACTTCCGCGTGCGCGATTCCGTTCTGTCCGTGATAGGCGGCCGCGACCGGAATTCCCCCGGCCACGACCACCGAACCCACCATGGGGTTGGTCCCGGTCCGGCCTGCGCCCCGCCAGGCGATGCGGGTGGCCTCGCGCATTGCGTCGAGATCGGCGTCCGTCCACCGGGACGGGGCCCGCCCGCGGGAGATATCCTCGCGGACCTCTGGAGGGTTTGGATTCGATGGATAGCCGTGTAACACGCTTACAGCCAATCTGTTAGCGGAAACACTTCGAGTGATTCGACGGGATGGCTGCCGCGCACGCCACCGAACGATCCGGTCGCGTGCTCCTCGGGCGAGGGACACGTGGACGGCATGGCTACCTTCTCCCATCCAGACTTTCACTGTCGGCCCCGGAATCACACCGGGTCTGCGGACGGATCCGCTCGCGGGCTCTACCGCCGGTGGGGACTTTCACCCCGCCCCGAAGGTTTCCAGGATTCAAATATGCCCCAGCGGCGCCGGGGGTGTCAAGGCGCGCGATCCGGGGAGTTCTCCCGGATCCCGGGCGCCGGAGCCGCTCCGGGGGCTCAGCCCAGCAGGGCGTCCACGAACTCGGGCGCCGAGAACTCGCCGAAATCTTCGAGCGCCTCGCCCACGCCGATGAAACGCACCGGGATGCCGAGCGTCTGCCCGATGGCGATGACGATCCCGCCCCGGGCGGTGCTGTCGAGCTTGGTGAGGATGATGCCGTCCGTCTGCATCCGGCGCGTGAACTCGACGGCCTGCGCGAGGCTGTTCTGGCCGAGGTTGGCGTCGAGCACGAGAAGCACCGTCACCGCGCCCGGGCCGAGGACGCGCTCGCACACGCGCCGCACCTTCGCCAGTTCCTCCATGAGATTGACGCGCGTGTGCAGCCGCCCCGCGGTGTCCACGACGAGGGTGTCGACACCGCGCGCCTGCGCCGCCTGACACGCGTCGAATGCGACGGCCGCCGGATCGGTCCCTTCGTCATGGCGGATCATGTCCACGCCCGCCCGCTCCGCCCAGATCGCCAGCTGATCCGCGGCCGCCGCGCGGAAGGTGTCGCACGCGGCCAGCAGCACGCGCTCGCCGCGGCCCTTCAGGTGGAAGGCCAGTTTCCCGATGCTCGTCGTCTTGCCCACGCCGTTGACGCCGACCACGACGATCGCGCGCGGTTTCGCCGCCGGCGCGGACGGCCCCCCGGCCCCGGTGAGGATCTCGAGGAATATCTCCCGCAAGACGCCGCGGTGGTCGCCCCCCCTGCGCTCGCGCAGTGCCGCGATCGCACGCTCGGTCGCGTCGACGCCCACGTCGGCCGACAGCAGCAGCGACTCGACCTCTTCGACATCCATCGCGGTGAGCGACGGCGCTCGCTGGAACACGCGCGAGAGCGGGTCGAGGAGGCTCTGCCGCGCCCGCTGGAGCTTTGCCTTCAGGTTGAACATGGAATCCGGTGCGCGGGCGCCAACGCGCCCGCCATGACTACGCGGACGACGCGGCGTCGGCGGCCACCCGGACCACGCCGCGCGCCTTGAAGCGCTCCGCGTCGTCGAGGTGGACGGAGATCAGCTTGGATACGCCCGGCTCCTCCATGGTGACACCGTAGAGGTTGTCGGCCGCTTCCATCGTCTTCTTGTTGTGGGTGATGACGATGAACTGGGTGTGGTCGGTGAACGACCGCAGGAGTTTGACGAAGCGCGCGATGTTCGCGTCGTCGAGCGGCGCGTCGACTTCGTCGAACACACAGAACGGGCTCGGCTTGACCAGGTAGACCGCGAACAGCAGCGAAAGCGCCACCAGGGCCCGCTCGCCGCTGGAGAGACTCGAGATGTCGTGCAGCTTCTTGCCGCGCGGGCTCGCGACGATCTTGATGTTCGCCTCGAGCGGGTCGTCCGAGTCGACGAACATCAGGTCGGCCTCGCCGCCGTCGAAGAGCGTCATGAACGTCTGCTTGAAGTTCTCCCGCACCTTCTCGAAGGTCTCCGCCAGCAACCGGCGCGCTTCCTTGTTGATGCGACGGATGGCCTGGGTGAGCGAGTCCCTGGCCTCCTCGAGGTCCTGCCTCTGCCGGGAGAGGAAGTCGAAGCGCTCCTTCTTCTCGTCGTGCTCGGACATCGCAAGCATGTTGACGGGGCCGAACTGCTCCAGGCGCTGCCGGATCTCGTCCAGTTCTTCCCGGCTCACCTTCTCCCATTCGCTCGCGTCGAAGCGGCTGCGATCGGCGATCATGGGCTCGAGGTCCTGGCCGAACTTCTCCCGCGCCTTCTCGATCAGTCCCGATACGCGCGCGTCCACCGACGCCAGATCCACGTTCACGCGCTCGAGGTTCGCGCGCTTGGAGTCGCGCTGATCCTTCATGCCCCGGATCTCCGCTTCGAGCGCGTCCCGCGTCTCCTTGAGAGCGGCGTACATTTCGCTTTCCGTCTCGATCTTCTTCTCCACCGCGTCCTTCTCGGTGTGGAGCTTCGCCACGGCCTCGCGCGTGGTGGCGATGTCCCCCGTGCTCAGGCGGATCTGCTCCTCGGCCCGGCCGCGGTCCTCTTCCCGGGCGCGCACGAGCGCCGCCAGTTCCTCCACGAGCTTCTCGTGATTGCGCACGCGCGTGTCGATCGCGTCGGCCAGCGCCGCGGCGGACACCTCCGCGAGGCGCAGCGTTCCCACCTCCTCGGCCAGGGTCTCGCGCGCCCGCTCGGCCGCGATCGCCTGCTCCTCGAGCGCCGCGAGGTCCGCGCCCTCGAGATCCGCGGCCGCGTCCGGCTCTTCGGCGGTGCGGCGCGCGTGCTCGAGCTTGGGGCGCAGGTTGCGCATCGCCTCGCGCGTCTCGGAAATCCCCTGTTCCAGCGCGGTGATCTTCTCTTTCACGCGCACCAGGTGCAGTTCGGCCTCGCGGCGGCTGCGCACGAGTTCCTCGTGGGCCCGTTCCTCGGACACGAGTGACGCGCGAATGGCGGTGATCTCCCTCTGCGCCCGCTCCCGCTCCTCCGCCAGCGATTCGCGTGCGCTGCGCAGATCGTTCTCGCGCGACTCCGCCTCGGCCAGCGAGCGGTTGATCTCCGCCAGCTTGGAATGCATCTCGAGCAGGGTCACGTCGATGTCGTCTTGCCCGGCGACCAGCACACGACCCGGCCCGTCGAAGAAGACGCCGTCCAGTGTCGCGACCCGGCTCACCCGGCCGCCCTCGAGAATCCGCAGCGCCGCCTCCACGTCTTCGACCACCATCACGCCTTCGAGGTACGCGACCAGGTAGGTCGAAACCTCCGGATCGCAGTCGATGAGGTCTCGCGCCGGTCCGATGATCCCGGGGCCCGAGGGGGATTCTCCGCCGCTCACGAAGTGGTCCGGGAACAGGATCTGCACCCGGCCGGCGTCTCCGCGGCGGTACGACTTGAGCCATTCCATGGCGTCACGGCGCGACCCGGTGACGACGCTGCGGAGAATGGGCGCGAGGCAGGCCTCGAAACACTTGCGGTAGCGCTTCTCGACGCGCACCAGGTCGGACAACACGCCCGCGACCGCGCCGTGCCGCCGCAGTTCCTCGGCGGTTCGCGTGTGCTCGTCGTGGATCCGGACCATGAACTCGCGCTTCTCGGCGAGCTTGGCCAGCGCGCGGCTCGCTTCGGCGAGTTCGCCGTCACCGGCCACGATCGCCGCCGAGGCGCCGTCGATGATGGAGGCCAGGGAGTCGAGCGCGCCCTGCTTCTCGGCCAGCACCGCCTGCTGCGCAGCCACGCGCGATTCGATATCGGAAAGCTCCTCGACGCGTTTCGCTTCCTCGGACGAGAGTTCGTCCAGCTGGAACTCGATCGTGTCCTGGCGCCGGGCGAGGTCGACCAGCGTGGCCTCGACCTGTTCGAGCACGCTTTTCTCCTTGGCCTGCTCGCGCAGCAGATCGAGGGCGATCTGCTTGCGCCGGCGCAGAGCGGCGCGCGACTCCTCCAGGTGCTGGTTGGCCTCCCGCAGGGCGGCTTCCCGCGCACCCAGACGCCCGCGCGACTCATCCAGCGACGCGCGCTTTTCGACCGCCGAGGCGCGCTCCGATTCCAGCTCGCGCTCGACCTCCCGCATGCGCTCGCGCGAGCGGGCGATCTCCTCTTCGTCCTCCTGGATGCGGGCACGGCTGGCGTTCATGCGTTCGGTGTGGACCGCGATGCGTTCGTCGTGCTGCTGCAGCGACGTCGCAACCGTGTACCGCTTCTCGTTGAAATCCTGCAGCCGCTTCTCGAATTCGGCCGACTCGACGCGCAGTTCCTGGAGCCGGTTCTCGCGGATCGAAATCTCGTTGTCTCCCACCAGGCGCACGTTCTCGTGCTGCTCGCGCTCGTGGTGGAGTCCATCACGCCTGAGCAGCATGTCGAAGAGCGTCGACTTGAGCAGCGCGATCTCCATCGCGTCGGCCTGTTCCTTCAGCGACTGGTACCGGCGCGCCTTCCCCATCTGGTACTTGAGCGAGCGCAGCTCCTTCTCCAGTTCGTTGAGGATGTCGACCAGACGCGTGAGATCCTGCTCGGTGGCCTTGATCTTGCGCTCCGCCTCCTCGCGCTGGATGCGGTAGCGCATCACCCCGGCAGCCTCCTCCAGCAGGTGGCGCTTCTCGTCCTCCTTCTCGGAGAGCACCTTCTCGATCATGTCGCGCTCGATGATGGCGTAGGCGCTGTTGCCGAGGCCGGTGTCGACGAGGAGCCCGCGCACGTCCTTGAGGCGCACCGGCTGGCCGTTGACGAGGTACTCGCTCACCCCGCTCCGGTACAGGCGGCGGCCGATGCGAACCTCCTTGTACTCGAGGTTCAGCAGATGGTCCTCGTTGTCGAGGGTCATGAAGACCTCGGCCATGCCGAGTGGCTTGCGCAGCCGCGTGCCGTTGAAGAGCACGTTCTCCATCTTGGTGTTGCGCAGGAGGCGCGTCCGCTGCTCGCCGAGCACCCAGCGGACGGAGTCGACCACGTTGGACTTGCCGCAGCCATTGGGGCCGATGATGGCCGTGACCCCGCCCGAGAAATCGAGCTCGAGGCGCGACATGAAGGACTTGAAGCCGGATATTTCTAGCTTGCGCAGCTGCAAGGACGGCCCCCGACGGAAAATGGCGTCGCCATGCGACGTTTCGACGATCTGCGGACTACTCTGGAATTTTCGTGATGCGAGTAAATCGCACCTGCGGGATGGCGTCCAGATTTTTTTTGACGACGCGGGCCTCCTCGCGGGTCCGGAACGGCCCGGCGTAGACCCGGTACCAGCGGCCCTTGGGACCGAGGTCGAGGTAGACGATGAAGACGGGGAACTCGCGGCTCTGCAGGAACGCCACTTCTTCGCGCGCGCGGATCGATTCCTGGAAGGAACTGATGTGAATGACGAACCAGTCGCGCCAGCGGGCTTCCATGTCGGCCATCACGTGGATGTCCGCCGGGCTGATGAGCTGGGTACCCCCGGTTCGTCCTCCGGTGTCCGCGTCGTCGGGCGGGGCGGGCGCACTCACCCTCACCGTGTCCCGGGGTACGACCGGAAGCACCACCAGCGCCGTCTCCGCGGGAGCCGGTACCGTCGTGTCAGCCGGCTGGCC
>CAZPUV010000170.1:0-6115 GCA_964589805.1 uncultured bacterium
AGTGCGTCATCATGCTTGTTGATGATGACACGGGCGAGCTGTGCATCCGCGGCGACTCGGTGACCCCGGGCTACTGGAATCTGCCCGAACAGACGGCGATGGCCTATCTCGACGGCGACGCGCCCCCGCTGGGGCGCTGGTACCGGACGGGGGACATCGTCACGGAGGGAGAGGGCGGGGTGTACACGTACGCCGGGCGTCGCGACCGCATGGTCAAGAAGCGCGGCTATCGCGTGGAGCTGGGCGAGATCGAATCGTGCCTCTACCGGCATCCGGACGTGCGCGAGGCCGCGGTGGTGGCGCTTCCCGACGAGGAACTGGGGATGAAGGTCCGCGCGCACCTCGCCACGCGCGACGGCGGGCGCATCTCGCTCATCAAGCTCAAGGCGTTCTGCGCGGAGCACCTGCCGGTATACATGGTGCCGGACGTGTTCGCGTTCCACGCGGAACTGCCCAGGACGTCCACGGAGAAGACGGACTACCAGACCCTCATGAAGATGGAGTGAGAGGCGCGGTTTCCGGGGCATTCGAGCGGAGCGGAAAGGACGACGGACATGGATTTCTCGTGGTCGAAGGAACAGAAGGAACTGCGCGACAGTGTGGCGAAGTTCGCGCGCGAGGAACTGAACGAGGGCCTCGGCGAACGCGACCAGGCCGGCGAGTTCAACCGCGAGGGCTGGAAGAAGTGCGCCGCGATGGGCATCCACGGACTCCCGGTGCCGGTGGAGTACGGCGGGATGGGGATGGACGCGCTCACCACGGTGGGCGTGCTCGAGAGCCTCGGATACGGTTGCGAGGACAACGGCCTGTGCTTCTCCATCAACGCCCACATGTGGACGCTGGAAACGCCGCTCATGGGCTTCGGCACCGAGGAGCAGAAGAAGCGCTACCTGCCGCGCCTGTGCAGCGGCGAGCTGATCGGCGCCAACGCGATGTCCGAGCCCGACGCCGGATCCGACGCGTACAGCATCCGGACCACGGCCAGGAAGGAGGGCGACAGGTACGTCCTGAACGGCGGGAAGGTGTTCGTCTCCAACGGTCCGGTGGCGGACGTGTATCTCGTGTTCGCCAACGTCGACCCCGCCCTGGGGGCCAACGGCGTCACCGGATTCCTCGTGGATCGCGACACCCCGGGTCTCTCGCTCGGCAAGCACACGATGAAGATGGGCATCCGCACGTCGCCCATGTGCGAGGTGTTCTTCGAGGACTGCGCGGTGCCGGAGGCCAACCGGCTCGGGCGCGAGGGGGCGGGGAAGATGCTCTTCGCCGACTCGATGTCGTGGGAGCGCGGCTGCATCCTCGCCAGCGCGGTCGGCGCCATGCAGCGGCTCCTGGAGATGTCCATCAAGTACGCCGGCACGCGCGAGCAGTTCGGCCAGCCGATCGGGAAGTTCCAGCTCGTCGCGTCGAAGATCGTGGACATGAAGATCCGGCTCGAGACCGCCCGTGCGCTGCTCTACAAGTCGGCGTGGCAGAAGTCGCGCGGACGGAGCGTCTACCTGGAAGCGGCCATGGCCAAGCTGTACATCAGCGAGTCGTGGATCGAGTGCGCGCGTCACGCCATGCAGGTCCACGGCGGCTACGGCTACATGGTGGAGTACAAGGTCGAGCGTGAACTGCGCGACGCGCTGGCGAGCACACTGTACTCGGGAACCTCCGAGATCCAGCGCACCATCATCGCGCCCCTGCTGGGCCTGTAGAACGGGCGGGGTGCCGGCCGGCGCCTTCCCGCGGGCGCGTGTGCGCCGCGGCCCGCGCGGCCCGGGCGTCCGCTCCTTGACACGCCGGCAACTTCCGCATTACCATGCCGTTTCGGCCTTGCGGTGGGTGTAGCTCAGGTGGTTAGAGCCCCGGATTGTGGATCCGGTTGTCGTGGGTTCGAGTCCCATCACCCACCCCATTTTCTTTCGCTCTCACACAAGACGGTCTGATGACTGCAACCGTTCGCTCGCCCGAGAGCATTCGCCACCACTACGAGGTCGAAAAGGCGCTCGCCGATCGCGTGCGCCGGTCCGTGTCGCGCGAAGAACGCGCGCGCCTCTACGGCACGATGTACGACGAGCTGTTCGCGGCCGTGCCCGACCATCCCCGGCTCACCCGCGTCCACGATCCGGAGACGATCGCCGCGCGCAACCGCGGACGCCTCGCGCTCGTGAATCGGTATCTCTCACCGCGCGCGCGCGTGCTCGACATCGGCGCGGGTGACTGCGCGTTCTCCGTCGAACTCGCGCGTCGCGCGGGCGCGGTCTACGCGCTCGAGATCTCGGGCGGGAGCGCGTCCGTGGAGAACGCCCCGGAGAACATGACGCTCGTCCTCTACGACGGCTTCCATCTGCCCTTCGAACCCGGCTCGCTGGACCTCGCCTTCAGCGACCAGCTGGTGGAGCACCTCCACCCGGACGACCAGCAGTGGCACTTCGCCATGGTCGCCGCGGTGCTCGTGCCCGGAGGAGTCTACGTGTTCCGCACCCCCCACCGGTTCACGGGGCCGCACGACGTGTCGCGGTATTTCACGAAGGGTGATCCGGAGGGCTTTCACATGAAGGAGTGGACCTACGTCGAACTGATCGCGGAACTCCGCCGTGCAGGTTTTGCGCGGTTCACGGTCATGTTCCAGAAGAAGGGGCGGGCCATGACACTTCCGGTGGCGCCGGTCGTGGCACTGGAGCGGCTCCTGAAACCGCTTCCGCTCGTTCTCCGGCGGGTGTTCTCGCGTTATCCGTTTTCCGTCATCGCGATCGCCGCGGAGAAGGCGTCTTGAGCGGCGGATCCATCCGACCCGATCCAGGGAGGTGCATGTGACCAAGGCCAGGAAATTGGATTCCCGCGTCATCCGTCACGGTCCATACCCGGAACTGACGCTGACGGGGATTCTGGTCGGGTACGTGCTGGGAATCGTCATTACGATCAGCATCACGTACGCGGCCCTGATCCTGGGATTCTCCATCGAGGGCTCCGAGCTGGCGGCGATCCTCGGCTTCGGTGTCCTGCGCGGCATGCTGCGGCGCACGAGCATCGTCGAGAACAACATCAACCAGACCATCGCGAGTTCGGTGAACGCCGCCTCGCCGGGGCTGGTGTTCTCGCTCGCGGTGCTGTTCGTGCTGGGCGAGACCGGCTTCAACCGCTGGATCGTGATCCTGGGCTGCATGGCCGGCGCGATCCTCGGCATCGCGTTCATCATCCCGCTGCGCAAGCAGATGATCGACTTCAACCGCCTCGCGTTCCCGGGCGGGGTCGCGGTAGCGACGGTCTTGAAGTCGCCGGGCGCGGGCATGCGCAAGGCGACCTACCTGGTGGGTGCCGCGGTGGCGAGCGGGATCGTCCACCATCTCTCGCTGCATTTCGGCCACGAGGATTTCGCGCTCGGGACGCTCATCGGCATGCCCGACTTCATGAACGGCGTGTGGTACATCTCGCTGCTCACGGTAGGCACGGGCTTCATCGCGGGCAAGGGGGGCGTGTATTTCGTGGTGGGCGGGTACACGTGCTACTGGATCCTCGCGCCGCTCCTGAACGCGCAGGGCCTCCTGCCCTCGGCGGAGTTCCTCGGTAACACTTCGGTGGCGGACTACATGCGCCTGCAGTTGTTCCGGCCCCTCGGCATCGGCATGCTGATCGGCGGTGCGCTCACCGGCATCGCGCTCGCGTTTCCGCTGGTGGTGAGTGCAATCCGCAGCATGCAGGTCGCGGCCAGGATCAAGGCGTCGCACTCGAGCGACGAGATGCCGATCCGGCTCCTGTACGTCGCCATCCTGGGCGCGTTCCTCGTCCTGTTCTTCATGGCGGACCACGCCACCCCGCACATGACCATCGGCCGCGGTCTCCTGATGGCGCTCCTGGGTCTGTTCTGGATCTGGATGTCGGGTGTCATCCTCTCGGAGTGCATCGGGCGCACCAACTGGTCGCCACTCTCCGGCATGACGCTGATCGGTGTGACACTGCTGCTCATCGTGTCGCGCGGGCTCGGAGACAAGGAAGCCATCATGGCCGCGGTGATCGTGGGATCCGCGATGTGCATCGCCATGGCGCAGGCCACCGACCTCATGCTCGATCTCAAGACCGGCTACCTGGTGGGTGCGACGCCGAAGAAGCAGCAGACCGCCCAGATGCTGGGGGCACTGCTGGGTCCGCTGGTCGCGGTGTCGGTGCTCTTCGTGCTGCACCAGGCCAGGGGCATCGGGAGCGACAGCCTGCCCGCACCGCAGGCGCAGGCGCTCGCCGGCACCATCAACGGCATCCTGGGCGGGAACGTCCCGGTCGAGAAGTACGCGTCCGGCGCCGCCCTCGGCGCGATCCTGAGTGCGAGCGGCATCGGCGGGCTCGGCGTGCTCGTCGGACTCGGGTTCTATCTTCCGTTCAACATCGTGCTCACGTACACGCTCGGAACCATCGGGCGCGTGGCGTCCGACCGGTTCGTCGGGCGGGCGTTCGCCGAGGACGTCGGAATTCCCGTCGCGGCGGGGTTCATCGTGGGCGAGGCACTGGTGGGCGTGGGTCACGCACTCGCGGCCGTGTTCGGAGGTTGACGTCATGATGAAAAGGATCGGACTCGCGCTCATCGTTGTCGGATTCCTCGGAGCAGCCTGGGTGGCCACCCAGGACGTGAAGGAAGTGAACTGGAACCGGTTCGTGCCGCTGGCGCTCGCGGGTGTGGTCGGTGTGGTGGTGGCGCGGCGGGCGGCGCGCACCGAAGCGGCGCACGCGGACACGGTGGCCGCCAACATCGGCGACCTCACGAACGCCATCGGGCGCATCGTGGAGAACGTGACGCGTTTGAACGCCGGGAAGGGCTCGATCAACCCGTACGACATGCGGCACAGGATCGACGATCTCCTGGCGGACGACCTCGTCACCTTCGCGGACGCTCGCGAGACCATCGGCGTGCGCTACGGGCTGCAGGCGTACGCGGAGATCATGAGCCACTTCGCGGCGGGAGAGCGGTACGTCAACCGGGTGTGGTCGGCGTCGGTGGACGGGTACATCGACGAGGTGAACGCGTACATCGGGCGCGCCGAGGAGCAGTTCGTGGCCGTCCGGGAGCGCCTGGCGGCGCTTACGGCGGGCAGGTCCTAGGCCCTTGACCCGACAGCCCGCTTGGGCTATAAAGGGGGCCCGGGCGGGGGACCAGCCCCGCCCGGACTGTTTTGGTTTCAACGATGGGAGGTACGTGATGAGTGGGGTGAACAAGGTCATCATCATCGGGAATCTCGGCGCGGATCCGACCGTGCGCTACACCGCCGCCGGGGCGCCGGTCGCGAACTTCAACGTCGCGACGTCGGAGCGCTTCAACAACAAGGCGGGCGAGCGCGAGGAGCGCACCGAGTGGCACCGCGTGGTCGCGTTCGGGAAGCTCGCGGAGATCTGCCAGCAGTACCTGAAGAAGGGCAAGCAGGTCTACGTGGAGGGGCGCCTGCAGACGCGCCAGTGGGAGGACCAGCAGGGGCAGAAGCGCTACTCCACCGAGATCGTCGCGCAGAACATGCAGATGCTGGGACGCGTGGGCGACGTTGCGGGTGGTGGCGGTGGCGACTACGACTCGCAGGATTACGCGAACGAGCCGGCTCCGCAGAACGCGTCGGGGCCCTCCACGCAGGACGACGACCTGCCGTTCTAGAATCCTCCCGCGCCGTCCCGCAAGGACGCGCGCACGACAGAATCGCGTCGCTAGCTCAATGGTAGAGCATCTGACTCTTAATCAGGTGGTTGAAGGTTCGAGTCCTTCGCGGCGCACCAATAAATTCAGGTACTTAGCCGGATCGACCTGAATTCTCTCTTGACCGATCCGGCACTTATCTGGCACTTTCGGCCCCGCTCGCGGGAAGCCGGGAGTGCCAGTTTGTTTTGGGGAGGAACCCGTCAGCCGGAGGAGGTCGGACATGGCAATGATGAAGGATCTTGCGCCGGGCGAGACGCGCTGGATCGAGCGGGGTATCTTCGCCCGCCGGACCAAAACCGGCGAGGTCCGCTACGGCATCTCGTACGTCCACGAGGGCAAGCGCGTGCAGGAAATGGTCGGCCCGACCATGACGCTCGCCCGAAAGGCGCTCTCCATCCGCCGGAGCGAGATCGCGCAGGGCAAGTTCAAGATTCCAACGAGGTCGCACGCGCCGCG
>CAZPUV010000171.1:0-6098 GCA_964589805.1 uncultured bacterium
CGGCCTGGGCACGCTGCTCCTGCCCGTCTTCGCGCTCTTCTTCCCCGTGCCGGTGGCCGTGGCGGCGACCGCGGTCGTGCACCTGGCGAACAACCTGGTCAAACTGGCGTTGCTCGGACGGCACGCCGACCGCACGGTGACCCGCCGCTTCGGGCTGCCGGCCGCGATCGCGAGCATCGCCGGGGCGCGCATGCTGTCGGACCTCGCGCGCGCGGAACCGATCGCGTCGTACGAAGTGTTCGGTGCCACACAGTACATCACGCCCGTGGGGCTGGTGATCGGCGCCCTGGTCCTCGTGTTCGCGCTCTGGGAAACGATACCGCGCGCGGCGCGCGTGGGCTTCGATCCGCGCTACCTCGCGCTCGGCGGAATGCTGAGCGGCTTCTTCGGGGGGCTGTCCGGTCACCAGGGTGCGCTGCGCAGCGCCTTCCTGATCCGCGCCGGACTGGGGAAGGAGGCGTACATCGGAACCGGCGTCGTGATCGCCTGCCTGGTGGATGTCGGGCGCATCGCCCTCTACGGTAAGGAAATGGGGCTCGGGATCGTGGCCGACGAATGGAGGATCACGCTGGCGGCGACCGTCTCCGCGATCGCCGGTGCGGTGCTTGCGTCCCGGGTGTTCACGCGCGTCTCGATGCGCGCCGTGCGGGCACTGGTGGCGGCGATGCTCTTCCTCCTGTCCGCCCTGATGATCGCGGGAATCGTCTAGTCTTGCGGCCGCGGCCGATCCGGCATAGGATCGGCGCGTTCCCGCACCGAATCATGAGCCGCAAGTCCTTCACAGTTGCCGAAGCCAACGCGATGATCCCGTCGCTCACCGACCTGTTCCGCGAGATCGACGGGCACCGGCGCGCGGTCCGCGAACTCGCCGGAAAGCTCGAGGTGCTGGAACTGCTGTGGGGCAGCGCGCTGCGCGAGACCGACCATCCCGACCACGCGGAGTTCATCACGCACCGCGAGGGGATCGATCGCGCGCTGCGGGGAATCCAGACCCTGGTGTCGCAAGGCATCATCGACCGCGGGATGCGCTTTCCCGCGGGCGGAATCGAGGAGGGCCTCGTGGATTTCCCGACCACGTACGAAGGCCGGTGGGTCCTCCTGTGCTGGAAACTCGGGGAGGGCCAGGTCGGCTGGTGGCACGAGATCGACGCGGGTTTCGCGGGGCGCGAGAAGATCACCGAAGCCCAGCGCCTCGTCATGGGTTCCGAGGATCCCGACACGATCGACGAATCCGACCCGGAGGAATGACGCGATCCCGTAGTCTTTCACCCTCGCATCGGATACCATCACGACATGAACATCGATCTCACCGGACAACGCGCGCTGGTGACCGGCGCGAGCGGCGGTATCGGCAGGGCAATCGCGGCGGCACTGTGCGCTTCCGGCGCGCGCGTTGCCGCCCACTATCATTCCAACCGGGCGGGCGCCGAGGAATCCGTAAGCGGGGCCGCGGGGTGCGTGACGCTGGGCGCGGATCTCTCGGACGCGGACGCGTGCGTACGGCTCGTCGCCGAGACCGCGGATGCGCTGGGCGGCCTGGACCTCCTCGTGAACAACGCGGGTGTCGCGATCGAGTCGCCGCTCGACCGGCCCCTGCACGAATGGACCGGGGACTGGAATGCGACCATGGCGGTGAATCTCGGGGCCGCGGCCGTTCTCGCGCGCGAAGCGATCGCGCGTTTTCGGGCGCCGGCCGGGGGGCGCATCGTGTTCATCGCGTCGCGTGCGGCGTTCCGCGGCGACACGCCCGAGTATCTCGCCTACGCCGCGTCCAAGGGCGGCATGGTGGCGCTCTCGCGCTCGATCGCGCGCGGCCTGGGCCGGGCGGGCGTCAAGTCGTTCGTCGTCGCCCCCGGCTTCACACGCACGGAAATGGCGGACGCGTTCATCTCCAAGTACGGGGAAGAGTACGCCGCGCGGGACATCGCACTCGACCGGATCACGGAACCGCGGGACATCGCGCCCCTGGTGGTGTTTCTCGCCAGCGGGCTCGCCGATCACTGCACGGGCACGTCGATCGACGTGAACGCGGCGAGCTACGTGAGGTGACAGCATGAGCGTCGATCGTCGCGCCGCGGAGCTCTTCGCCAGCACACCCGTCAACGCGTTTCTCAAGACGTCGCTCGTCCACCGCTCCGCCGGGCGCGTCGAGGTGCGCGCGGCGCTGGACGGCGCGCAGGCGCAGGAGTACGGTGTCGTGCAGGGTGGGATCGTGAGCGCCATCGCCGACACCGCGGCCGTCTATCTGCTCATTCCGGAGGCGATGGACCGCGGGCGTGTGGCGGGCGTGGAGTTCAAGATGAACTTCCTCCGCCCGGCCCACGCGGCCGGCGGCGATCTGGTGGCGATCGCCACACCGGTGAAGATCGGACGCCGGCTGGCGGTCTGTTCGGTGGAGGTGTGGCAGGGAGAAAGGCACGTCGCCGCCGGTCTCTTCACGTACCTCGTTGGATCATGAATCCGGTGCGGCAGCGCGAGTACGAGATCCAGGTGCCGGGTCATGCCACGGGGGTGGCGTCGCTTCTCGAGACCCCGGAGGACGCGTCGGCGCTGTACGTGTTCGCGCACGGAGCCGGCGCGGGCATGATGCACGCGTTCCTCGGTCGCGTCGCCTCCATGCTGCACGCGGATGGAATCGCCACGTTGCGCTACCAGTTTCCCTACATGAACGCGGGCCGGCGTCGTCCGGACCCGCCCGCGCTGCTCGAAGAGACGGTGCGCGCAGCCGCCGTAGCGGCGGCCGCCATGCTCCCGGGAGTCCCGCTCGTGGCGGGCGGGAAGTCGATGGGCGCGCGCATGACCTCGCGGGCCCAGGCCGCGGAGCCGCTCGCCGGCGTGCGCGGACTCGTGTTTCTCGGCTTTCCACTGCACGCGGCTGGGCGGGCGGGGGTCGCGCGCGCCGCGCACCTCGATCGCGTCAAGATCCCGATGCTCTTCGTGCAGGGAACGCGCGACACGCTCGCGGACCTCGACCTGACGCGCGGCGTCTGCGCGGCGCTTGGATCGCGTGCGACACTGCATGTGGTCGACGGCGGAGACCACTCGTTCAACGTGCTGAAGCGTTCAGGGCGTGCGCCGGCGGACGTGATGGATGAGATCCGCACCGCGATGACGGGGTGGATCCGCCGTGTGACGGGCTGACCCCCGGGAGGACGACATGGACCATTCTCCGCGCTTTCTCGACATCGTCAACGAAACCCGCGGCAGCGTGAAGGAGACCAGCGTGCGCGAGGTGAACGAACGGTTGCGGCGGGGCGAGCGGTTCCACCTGGTCGACGTGCGCGAAGACCGGGAGTGGGACGCCGGCCACCTGCCCGGCGCGACGCACATCGGCAAGGGTGTCATCGAACGCGACATCGAAGTGGCGATTCCGGACCCGAACGCGGAGATCGTCCTGTACTGCGGCGGAGGCTACCGGTCGGTGCTGGCGGCCGCGAATCTCCAGCGCATGGGCTACACCAACGTGTCGTCGATGGACGGTGGCTACCGCGGGTGGACGGAAGCGGGCCTCCCGGTCGACGCCGGCGACTGACGCGCATGAACCGTTATCCCGTTCCCGCCGCGCGGATCCGGGTGGAGGACATCGCGAAGCACAGCCGCTTCATCGCCACCCTCGGGCCCGCCCCCACGCCGGACGCAGCGCGCGCGCTGATCGACGCCGTGCGCGGGGAATTTCCCGACGCGACGCACCACTGCCACGCCTTCGTGGCCGGGCCGCCGGGAAGCACGAACCGCGTCGGCTCCGGCGACGACGGCGAGCCCGCCGGCACCGCCGGTCGTCCCATGCTGTCGGTGCTCCTGAACTCCGGCGTGGGTGACGTCGCCGTGGTGGTGACCCGCTATTTCGGCGGCGTCAAGCTGGGCAGGGGCGGGCTCGCGCGCGCGTACAGCGGCGCGGTGCAGCACGCGTTGCGCGAGGCGTCGCTCGTGACACGCGTGGAGACCCTGGACGCGCGCCTGACGTTTCCCTACGCGTATTCCGACGCCGTGCGGCGCGCGCTGGACCGCGAGGGCGTGGCCATCGTGGAAGAGGTCTACGGCGACGACGTCACCCTCGTGCTGCGGGTGCCCGAAGACAGGATCGACGCGGCGACGCGCGCCGTCCTCGACGCGACGTCCGGGGCCGCCCGCATCGACCCCGTGCGGTGACCCCAATCCCGTCTGGAGAAACCGCGGCACGGCTGCTAGAATCCACCCGATGGACACCACCAACCGTCTGCAGGGGAAGAACGTCGTCATCACGGGCGCCAGCGCCGGCTTCGGCGAGGCATGCGCCCACCAGTTCGCGGCGTACGGCGCGAGGCTGGAGCTGTGGGCCCGGCGTCGCGACCGACTCGAGCGCGTCAAGGCCGAGATCGAGAAACGCCACGGGAGTGCAGTCGGCATTCGCACCGTGGACGTCCGGGATCGCGACGCGGTTCGCGCGGCGGCCGAAGCGCTGCGCGCGCAGGCGTGGATTCCCGACGTGCTGGTCAACAACGCGGGCCTCGCATCCGGTTTCGACCCGATCCACCAGGGCAGCCACGAAGACTGGGACGCGATGATCGACACCAACCTCAAGGGTCTCCTGAACGTGACGCGCGAGATACTGCCCATGATGGTCGAGCGCGACTCCGGGCACGTGATCAACATCGGGAGTGTCGCGGGCTACATGGCCTATCCGAAGGGCAACGTCTACAACGCGACCAAGTTCGCGGTGCGCGGCCTCACCGAGGCGATGGCGCTGGATCTGTTCGGGACCAGCGTGCGCGTTTCGAGCGTCGATCCGGGGGCCGCCGAGACCGAGTTCTCGGTGGTGCGGTTCCACGGTGACGACGCGCGCGCGAAGAAGGTGTACGACGGTTTCCAGCCGCTCTCGGCCGGGGATGTCGCCGACGCGGTCGTCTACGTGGCCAACGCTCCCGCGCACGTGAACGTCGCCAAACTCGTGATGCTGCCGACCGCGCAACGCAATCCCTTCCTGATCCATCGCAAGGGCTGACCACCGCATGCCGAAAGAGCCGCGAATCGACCTGGATGACCTGCGCGCGTGCGCGGAAGCGGTCGGCATCCCGGCCATCCGGCGCCATATCTTCCTCTGCGCCGATCAGACCACGCCGAAGTGCTCGCAGAAGGATGAATCGCTCGCGTCGTGGGATTACCTCAAGCGACGCCTCAAGGAACTGGGACTGTCGGAGGCCGGCATAGGCCGCACGAAAGCCAACTGCCTGCGCGTGTGCCGCGGCGGGCCCGTCGCGGTGGTATATCCGGAAGGCACGTGGTACGGCGGGTGCACCCCCGAGGTGCTCGAACGCATCATCCAGGAACACCTGATCGGCGGGCGTCCGGTGGCGGAATACACGATTGTGACCCGGCCGCTCACCGGGGGTTCGCTCGAGGCCGACAGCACGTGAACGGTCGCGACGACCGCCTATGACGGCGGCAGGTACCGGCCCGCGATTCTCCCGAACTCCTCGATCTGGTTCGCTGCCCACCGGTCGTCCCGTCCCAGTTCGCGCGCGAGCAGGCCGGCGACGCGGGGCGCGAGCGTGACCGAGGCGCGCGCGTCGAGGAACAGCGCCCGCGAACGGCGTGCGAGAACGTCGTGGACGGTGCGCGCCATGTCGTCGCGCGCGGCGTCGCGCACGAAGGTTTCGATGGCATCGTCGGTGCCGGGCGCGCCGAGCACCGACGCCTCCAGCGGGTCGTTTGCCGCGGCCCGTGGCACCGGCGCGAGCGAGAGCCGCGCGGTGCGGCTGCGGGGTGTCGAAATGGCGGCCGACGCGCACGCCCGGTCGACCGCGTGCTCCGCCATGGCGCGGAAGGTCGTCCATTTGCCGCCCGCCACGGTCACGAGCCCGCCGCGCGACACCACCACGCGGTGATCGCGGCGGATGGACGCGGTGTCGCCGGCGCCGGCCAGCAACGGACGCAGCCCGGCGAACGCGCTGCGGATATCGCGTTCCCCGGGCGCGGATGCGAGGTAGCGCGCCGCGTGTGCGACGAGGAAGTCGACGTCCCCGCGCGTCGCGGCGGGTTCGTCCTCGGCTTCGGAAACGGCGGTGTCGGTGGTTCCCACCAGGAGCCGTCCCCGCCACGGAATCACGAAGACGACGCGG
>CAZPUV010000172.1:0-6023 GCA_964589805.1 uncultured bacterium
GATCCGTTGAGTACGTAGTCTTTGCCGTCGGCGACCGCGGTGGTGAGCATCCCGCCGGGATTGCTGCCGAAGTCGGCCTCGGTGAGACCGAAACACCCGATGGCCTCGCCCTTCGCGAGCTTCGGAAGCCACCCGGATTTCTGCTCTTCGTCTCCGAACGCGTGCACGGGGTACATGACCAGCGCTGACTGCACCGACGCGAAACTCCGCAGCCCCGAGTCGCCGCGTTCCATCTCCTGCAACATGAGGCCGTAGGCCACGTTGTTGAGCCCGGCGCATCCATAACCCTCGATGGTCGCGCCGAAAACGCCGAGTTCCGCGAGCGGCTTCACGATCTCCGTCGGAAAGGTCCCGTTTTCGTAGTGCTCCGTGAACTTCGGAAGGGCCTCCTCCTCGATGAACGAACGCACCGTGTCGCGCACCATCTTCTCGTCGTCCGAGAGGAGTGAATCGACCATTACGAAATCGAATCCGTCGAACCGTTTCATGTTTGTCCTTCCGTCCTAACGACCCTTGAATTCCGCCTTGCGCTTCTCGAGGAAGGCCTTGAGGCCTTCGCGCAGGTCGTCGCTCGCGCACAGCAGTCCGAACAGGGATGCTTCCATTCGGCACCCGTGCTCGAAACCGACGTCGAGACCGTGGTCGACGGCGCGCATGGCCGCGCGCACCGCCAGCGGCCCGTTGCGCTGGATTCGGAGCGCGATCTTGCGCGCGGCATCGCCGAGTTCCGCCAGCGGAACCACCTGGCTCACGATACCCAGGCGCAGTGCTTCGGCCGCGTCGACGGCGCGTCCCGTCAGGATGAGATCCATCGCGATACCGCGGCCGACGATCCGCGGCAGCCGCTGGGTTCCTGCATAGCCCGGGATGACGCCCAGCGTGACCTCCGGCAGGCCGACCTTCGCGTTCTCCGAAGCGATGCGGATCGTACACGCCATCGCCAGCTCCAGTCCGCCGCCGAGCGCGTAGCCGTTGATCGCGGCGATCGACGGCTTCCCCATCGTTTCCAGACGCCGGAGCACGGACTGCCCGAACTCCGACGTGCGCGCGCCCGAGGGCGGATCGAGTGTGGCGAGTTCCGCGATGTCCGCTCCCGAGACGAAGGCCTTCTCGCCCGCCCCCGTCACGATCAGCACGCGAACCGCCTCGTCCGCCTCGGCGGCCGCCAGCGCGCGATCGAGCTCGCGCACCGTCTGCGCGGACAGTGCGTTCAGCACGCCCGCGCGGTTGATCGTGATGGCCGCGATGCCGTCCGCGACCTTGTACAGGATGTGCTCCAGTTCCACGGTCTCACCTACTTCCCTTCATACGAGTAGAAACCGCGCCCCGTCTTCCTGCCCCAGTGCCCCGCCTGCACCATGCGGCGCAGCAGCACCGGAGCCGCATACCGGGACTCCCGGAATTCCGCATACATCACGTCCGCGGCGTGCAGCGTCGTGTCGAGGCCCACGTAGTCGAGCAGGGTGATCGGCCCCATCGGGTATCCGCACCCGTGCACCATGGCCTTGTCGACATCCTCCGCCGTGGCGATGCCGTCCTGGACCATGCGAACCGCGTCCAGGAGATACGGAATCAGCAGCTTGTTCACCACGAACGCCGGCGTATCCGGGCAGGTGATCGGCTCCTTGCCCACCGCCAGCGCGAACTCGCGCGACGCGGCCATGACGGCGTCGGACGTTGCGTAGCCCTTGATGATCTCCACGAGTTTCATGACCGGAACGGGATTGAAGAAGTGCATTCCCACGACGCGCTCCGGGTTCTTCACCACGGACGCGATCTCGGTGATCGATATGGACGACGTGTTGGTGGCCAGAATGGCGTCGCCCCGCGCGATCTCGGACAGATCCTTGAAGAGTTTCTTCTTGAGCTCGGTGTTTTCTGTGACGGCCTCGAAGATGATGTCGCAATCCTTGAGGGCCGAGAGACTCGTCGATGAGGACAGGTTCTTCTTCGCGGCGGCGTACTGCTCTTCCGAGAGTTTCCCGCGCTTCTTCCCCTTCTCCATGGACCCGTCTATCTTGGCCATGCCCTTCTTGAGAAGTTCGTCGCTGATCTCGACCACCGTGGTCGCATATCCGGCCAGCGCGCTGATCTCTGCGATTCCAGAACCCATCAAACCGCACCCGACGATTCCGACTTTCTTCATGACAACTCCTTCCGATGTTACCGGCCCCACTGGCGGACCGGCCGTTCTTCGAGAAAGGCCCCGGGCCTCCAGGCATCCTTCGATTTCGTGAGCGAATTCAGATACAAGAAGACGGCACCCGCGCCCTGCGGCTACTCCCGCTCCACCAACAGCGCCATTCCCAGCCCGCCGCTCACGCACAGCGTCGCGATTCCAAGACTGACCGAACGTCTCCGCATCTCGTGCAGCAGCGTCACCACGATGCGCGCTCCGGTACAGCCGATCGGGTGCCCCAGGGCGATGGCGCCGCCGTTCGGGTTGACGCGTTCGCGATCGAACCCCAGTTCCCGCTCGCACGCAATCACCTGGGCGGCGAATGCCTCGTTCAACTCGACGACTCCCACGTCGCCGAGTGCTATGTCGTTGCGCTCGAGGATCTGACGAACGGCGGGCACCGGACCGATACCCATCCGCCGCGGCTCGACGCCGGTCGCCACGAAATCGCGGATCCACCCGAGCGGCTTCTTCCCCGAACCCCGGGCCGCCTGCTCCGAAGCCAGCACCACGGCCGCCGCACCGTCGGTGATTCCCGACGCGTTGCCCGCGGTGACGGTCCCGTCTTTCCGGAACACCGCGGGGAGTTTCGCGAGTGCGTCCGCTGTCACACCCGCACGGGGGTGTTCATCGGTGGAAATGGTCAGGGTCTCGCCGCGGTTCGTCATCGTCACCGGCGCGATCTCGTCGGCGAACACGTTGGCGGCCATCGCGCGCTCCGCGCGGCTCTGACTCATCGCGGCCCATTCATCCTGCTCCGCGCGGGCGATGCGGTACTCGTCCGCAAGCACCTCGGCCGTCTCACCCATCAGCATTTCGGCGATCGGACAGAGGAAACCGTCGCGATACATGCCGTCCACCATCGTTCCGTGACCGAGCCGGTAGCCTTCACGCGCGCGGTCGAGCATGAACGGAACCAGCGACATGCTTTCCATGCCCCCGGCGAGCACCGTGGACGCACGGCCGAGCCGGATCGAGTCCGCGCCAAGCGCGATGGACTTCAAACCCGAGCCGCACGCGGCGTTGACGGTGTACGCCGTCACCGATTCGGGAATACCGGCCCTCACCGCCACCTGGCGCGCCGGGTTGGGTCCGTTGCCCGCCTGGCGGGCCTGACCGAAGATGAACTCGTCGACATCGCTCGGCGATATTCCCGACGACAGGAGCACCTGGCGCGCAACGTCCGCGCCGAGTTTCACCGCCGGATAATTTCGAAATGCACCGAGGAATTTGCCGATAGGAGTTCGTCTGGCCTCGAGAATGGCAACGCGCGAGGACACGATTCCCTCTTGAATCCGTCGCGGACGGCGGGAACCGCCCGCGGGACTGGATGATTAACGGCTGAAATCTCAACAGGTTGCTTGGCTCGAAGCCTATCCGACGGGCGCGTGGAGGTCAAGAAAAACCGCCACCCCCGCGGGGGTGGTTCGCTCTTTGCATTCCGGGTCACGGGTATGCCGTATCCTGTGAATTTGAAGCAGGTTGGAGAAACGGTCCGGCGTTCGTGCGACCTCCTCGCCGGCCGGGCCGCGGGCGCGGTGCGTCCGCTCATCGCATTCCGCGTCGCCATCGCGGTCCTTGCCTGCCCGAGCTCGCTCGCGGCGCAGCCCGCGGCGGCCTCGCCGTCCCCTGCGGATGACGCTCGCATCTCGCGGGCCGTGGCCATGGCGATCGAACTCGAGTTCTCCGACGTGTTTCGCGGACAGGCGCAGTCGGGCGCGTATGCTTTGCAGCGGCCCGCGCCGGGCTACGCGGCGTATCCGCTGATGGCAACCATGTCGTGGGACGCGTATCGCGCGACCGGCAGCACGGCCGCCCTCAGCCAGGCCGCGTACTCGATTGCGCGCTACTACAGCCATCTCTTCGCAAGCGCTGATCGCGATGGCAACCGCCTCATCGAGACACCGGCGCCGTGGGGCGGTGCCGGCGCACGCGTCGAGGACCCCGGATTCAACGCACTGCTCGCGGTGGACGCGCTGTGCGTTGCGAGAATCAACCTGGAACTCCGCCGCACCATGCCCGCGTTGTACTGGTACGACGACTCGCGCGCCATCGCACGCGCGGTGATCGCGCACACCTTCGACCCCGAAACGAACTACTTCTTCCCCCTGGATGCGGCGACCGGGCGCATGAGGCGCCACATGAGCGCCGTGGCCTCGATGCCGGCGTCGTTCGACGGACTCGTGGGCGGCAACCACCTGCTGCTGGTCGCGAACCGTCACGTGGCGCCCTGGGCGGCCGATCTCGTGCGCGCGCCCGCCGGCGCCGACGTGGCCACACGGAATGCCGAGCGGCTGGTCGCGGTCGACGTGCTCCGTGACGCGGGCCGCCGCGACGCAATCGGTGAACTCCGCGCGCTCGATCTCCTGGGCGCGTCCACCGGCGACATCTTCGCGCTCTATGCAGCCGAACGCGCGACGATCGACCGGTCCATCCTGGATCGCGAACTCGCACTCGACATCTTCCTCTCCATCGTCAGATCGTCGGGGCGCTTCAGCGACGGCGACTTGATACGCCTGGACACCGCGCTCGCGGAGGTGAAGTCGCTCGCCGGCCGGCCCGACGCCCCGCACTCGCTCGACAACGGCGAGCGAGCCGTGCGCGACACCTACACCGCCGTATCGCAATTGCGCGACAGGATGGCATCGAGCACGTTCTGGAGCGAGGAACAACGCCGCCTCTACCCGGGCCAGGATCCGACACTCGCGGCGCAGCGGCTCACCGAAGATGTCCTGCGGACCGTCCGGCGCGCCGAGAATCGACTGTTCGAGATGCGGTACGGCGCCGTCGGACTCCGCGTCGCCACGACGCTCTCCGCGAATAGCGCCGTCGGAGGCGAAGACGTGTCGATGCGGTGGGAGTTGACGTCGGAAACACGCACCTTCGTCTTCAAGACGCTGCGGTCCGGTGTGGTCGGCGAATCGTTGCTGCCGGTCGTCGCACCCGGCGGGCTCGAGGCTTCGCCCGGCGGGCCACCGATCCGCTTCGCATCCCGTCACACGCTCGCGGGCGCCGCCCACACGATGCGTCCCATCACCTTCGCGCTCGCCGTCGAGGACGAGTCCGGCGGACGGGCGCGGTATTACGTCGAGCGTTCCGTCTTCGTACGGCCTCCGATCTCCGTGGTGGCCCGGTTTCCGCGCGGACGCATCATCGACGGCACGCGCGTTCCCATCGAGCTGACGTTCCTCCGTCACAGCCGGACGTCCGGGACGGCCCAGTACTTCTGGTTCAGCCCGAGCGGTCTCAGGCTGGCCGAAGGCAACCAGGGCCGCGTGCAGTTCTCCGCCACGGACTCGGTGACGGCCACGCTGAACGTCGAGATTCCATCGCCCTGCCGGCCGGGCGTCTTCCCTTTCACGCTCAAGGTCTATTCGAACGACCGCGACGCGGGGACGATCTCCGCCACCTTCTACAAACCGTACCAGTGGACGGCGGTGGGTCCGTTCCCCGCAAGCGGCGGCTTGAACGGAAAACTTCCGCCCGAGAACGGCGTCGGGCTGCTGCAGTCGTACGCGGGTGCGGAGAGCATGATCAAGTGGAAGCCGGTACCACGGTCGGCGAGCGGCCCCGGCGGCGAAGTGGGAATGCGCGGCGTGATTCCAGGGCGCGGCGTCTCGTATCTCTACACGGTCGTCGCGTGCGCGTACGAGACCGCGATCGAGGCCCGCCTCTCCGCGAACTGCCCCGCCGCCCTGTTCGTCAATGGCCGCCGGATGCTCACGGTGAACGGGGACTCGGCTGCCACGGTCATTCACCTCGGCGCGGATCGCAACCAGGTGATGATCAAGCTGCTCGGCGATTCCACGTCGGTGGTGTCCTTTTCGCTTGGCAACAACGACAA
>CAZPUV010000173.1:0-2740 GCA_964589805.1 uncultured bacterium
CGCTACCATCGGCCGCGTCGAAACGGATCGCATGATGAACGCGAAACGAGACTCTCTCCCGGCAGCGGCCGTCCCCCCGGGGCGCCGTCCGTCCCGGGCCCGGGCAGTCGTGGAAGCCCTGGACCGCGCGTTCTATCCGGGGTACGTGCCCCGGTGGGACGACTTCGAGTGCCGGAGCCTCCTCCTCTCCCTGATCCAGGGGCACCACGTGGTTCTGGATGTCGGCGCGGGCGCGGGAATCCACGAGCACACGGGGTTTCGGGGGCATGCGGCGCGGGTGTGCGGGGTCGACGCCGACCCGCGGGTCGCCGACAACCGCCATCTCGACGAGGCACGGATCGGTTCCGCCGAATCGATTCCCTGTCCGGACGGGATGTTCGACGTCGCGTTCTCGTGGAACGTCGTGGAGCATCTCGCCGACCCCGGGGCCGTCTTCGCCGAAGTCGCGCGGGTCCTGAAACCGGGCGGGGTGTTCGTGATCAAGACACCCAACCTGTGGCACTACGTGACCCTCATGTCCCGCCTGCTCCCCCACTCGATGCACGACTTCATCATCTCGCGCATCTTCCGCCGGCCCAGCCGGGACATCTTTCCGACTCTCTATCGCTGCAACTCTGAACGCCGCGTGCGCCGCCTCGCCGCTGCCGCCGGATTTCGCGTGCGCGAGATACGCCTGCTCGAGCCCCGGCCCGAGTACCTGCGCTTCAGCCCGCTCACCTATCCCGCGGGGATCGTCTACGAGCGCGTCGTGAATGCGACACGGGTGCTGAGGCGGTTCCGACTGGTGTTGATCGCGGTGCTCGAAAAAAACGCGTAGGCCGGTCCCCGCGGGCGAGCGTCAAGACGGGGCGTTCACGGCCGGGGCGTTTCGCCCCACTCCGAGCGCCACATCTCGAATGCCAGCAGGTGCCACAGCATGACGGTCAGCCGGCCGTCGCCGGCGTGGAAATCCGCCACCAGATCGGTCACCACGGTGGCGTCGAACAGGCCCGACTGGCGGACCCGGTCCTCTGCGAGGTAGTCGCGCACGAGATCGCCGAGGTCCTCGCGCAGCCAGCGTTCCAGGGGAATCGTGAATCCCTGCTTGGGCCGGTCGACGAGTTCGCGCGGCACGTGCCGGTAGAGGATGCTCTTGAGTATGTGCTTGGGTCCGAGTGGTCCGCGGCGCATGCGCACCGGCAGCCGGAACGCGAACTCCGCGACGCGGTGGTCCAGCATCGGCTCGCGTCCCTCGAGGCTCACCGCCATCGTCGTGCGGTCCACCTTGGTGAGCACGTCCTCGGGCAGGTAGTGGTGGAAGTCCCACAGGCACATCTGCTCGGCGGGACTGCCGTGGTAGGCGTCCATCAGGACGCGCGGGTTCTCGTAGCGGCCGAGCAGTGCCGTGACCTCCTCGGGCAGCCAGTACGCGATGGCCGCGTCGTAGACGCCGGCGGGGGTGCGGTTGCCGAGGACCGCGCGCGAACGCTTGATGCGCCGCGTGATCACGCCGCGCGCGCGCGGCGACACCCCGATGCCGCCGAGGAACGAACGCACGCCGTCCACCGGCACGCCGTCGAGTCCGGCCGCGAGTACTTCGAGCGGGGCGCCGGGAAACCGCGACAACCGTTCGATGCGCGAGAGCGCGTCGTCGTAGACGCTGTAGCCCGAGAACAGCTCGTCACCGCCGTCGGCGGAGAGCACCACCTTCACCTTTTCGCGCGCGAGGCGCGAGACGAGCAGTGTCGGGATGCCGGACGGGTCGCCGAAGGGTTCGTCGAAGAGGCGTCCCCAGCCGCGCGCGATCTCGAGCGCCTCGCCAACGGTGAGGACGTATCCCGTGTGGTTCGTGCCGACGTGCCGCGCGACATCCGCGGCAAAGCCCGACTCGTCGTGGCGCGCGGAGTCGAATCCAATCGTGAACGTGCTCAACTGCGCGGTGGTGTGCTTTGCGAGCAGTGCCGTCACGAGCGAGGAGTCGATCCCGCCCGAGAGGTACACGCCGACCGGAACGTCCGAGACCAGGCGCAGCTTGAACGCGTCCGCCAGGAGTGCTTCGAGATCGGCCTCGATGGCCGCGTCGTCGCCGGTGAGGGGCGTGTCGAGGCGATCGGTGACCGACCAGTACCGCTCGACCACCGGCTCCGCCCCGCGCGCGAAACGCAGGCGGCACCCGGGTTCGAGTTTGCGCACGCACGTGTAGATGCTCCGCGGCGCCGCGATGTAGCCGTACTGCATGTACTCGCCCACCGCGGTCGTGTCCAGCTCGGGGCGCCAGTGCGAGAACGCGCGCAGCGCCTTGAGCTCCGAACCGAACCAGAATACGCGCCCGTCCCATCCATAGTAGAGCGGTTTGACGCCGACGCGGTCGCGCAGGAGTGTCAGTGTCTTCTCCGAACGGTCCCAGAGCGCGATCGCGAACATCCCGACGAAACGGTGCACCGCGTCGAGACCCCATTCGCGGAAGGCGGCGAGAATCGTCTCGGCGTCGCCCGTCCCGCGGAACGCGTGACCGCGCGCGACGAGGTCCCTGCGGATGTCGGCGAAGTTGTAGATCTCGCCGTTGAACACCATCACGAGGCGGTCGTCCGCCGAGTGCATCGGCTGGTGCCCGTGCTCGGACAGGTCGAGAATCGACAGGCGCGCGTGACCGAGGCCGGCGCCGGAGTCGTCGAACCAGATGCCGGTGTCGTCCGGCCCGCGGTGACGCACGCACGCGACCGCGCGGCGCAGGTCGGCGTCGAGGTCGTCGCGCCGTTCC
>CAZPUV010000173.1:2750-6004 GCA_964589805.1 uncultured bacterium
GCCGCGAGCAGGGCTTCCGACCACGGCCCGACGAATCCGGCTATTCCGCACATGGAAGCCTCATCTCATCCCTTCCGCGCCGGGTCCCGGCGGGGCCAGCGACGCGAAGAACTCGTGGTAGAGACCACCCAGCCGCGCGGGGGAAAAGCGGTCCGCCACGTAGCGTCGTGCCGCCTCCGCCATCGTACGCCGGGCCCCGTCGCCATCGAGGTCGCGCACCGCGCGTTCCATTTCGTCCATCGATTCCACCACCACACCCGTTCCCGACGCACGGATGATGCCATCGACGTCGTTGAACGTCACCACCGGAACGCCGTGGCTCCAGGCCTCGAGATAGGCGTTCGGAAAACCCTCCGTTTCCGACGTGTTGACCAGCAGTGCGGCGCGCCGCAGCACCGTCTCGACCTCGCCGTGCGGCCGCCGGCCCATCATCTTCAGGTTGGGGATCTTCCCCGCTTCCGCGCGGATGCGCGCGGAATACGCCGCCTCGCTCGGCATGTCGCCGCCGAGCACGATGAACTCCCGCTCCGGCAGCCGCCGGGCGAGGTCGAGCAGGCGGTCCGGGCGCTTGAGACTCCACAGGGAGCCGATCCACACGATCGCGCTACGCGCTTCGTCGCCCGCCGGCTCGACCGGCAGGACGCCGTTGGGGATGAGGCGCACCGGGAGACCGAGGGGCTTCGCGGAGGCGAGTTGCTTTTCGTTCTGCACCACGAAACCCGCGCTGCGGCGCAGTCCGTAGCGAAACAGCATGCGGTCGCGCGCGCCGGGAATCGAAACGTCGCGCGGGTGGAAGTCGCCGTCGCTCCCCGCGCCGTAGACGAAGGCGCGCCGCCTGCGCCGGCAGAACATCGCGGTGAGCCCCGTGATCATGCCCGCGTTGCGCTGGTAGTAGACGTCGGCGTCGGCGCGTTCCAGCGCCGCCATGACGCCGCTCCAGCGCGGGTGGAAGAAGCGCAGGCCGGGGAGACCGTCGGGCGAGAAGAACGCGTTCTCGGCCGGGTACGGGAGGGCGGCGCCCGCGGGAAGATCCGCGACCACCAGGGTGACGTCGTCGCCGGCCGTGCGCAGCGCCCGGGCGACGAACGCCGCCTGCACCTCGGCGCCGCCGAAGCGCACTTCGCCCGTGACCCCGAAGTAGGAGGCGATGTTCAGTGAGACGACACAGACCTTCACGGTATCACTCTTCGAGCTGCCGGAACTTTCGCCGGCTGCGGATGATGTAACGCGCGATCACGACCAGGAACAGGAGTGCCGCGAAACCCAGGATCGGCATGGTCTGGAACCCGAGCAACCGCGAATGATACCGGCGCTCCAGGTCGTCGTGGAAGTAGGCACCGTAGTCGACCGTCGTGAATCCCCAGTATTCCAGGAACGCCGTCTCGAAGTTCCCGAGCCGTTCGACCTCTCCCAGGAACTCCGGCAACCTCTCGAAGCCGCCCGCCGAGAAGAGCTCGGTGAACGCCGAATACGACACCCGGTAGGCGGCCTGGGCGCGATCCTGCCCCTCGGGGTACGCGTAGGTGATGTCGCGGATCCGCGGCGCCGATCCGCTCCACACGTTGTTCATGAGCTGCCACCCGTCCAGGAGCGACCACTCGCGCGCCTGCCACTGCGCGAGCCCTTCGAGAAACCAGATGGGGAAACGAACGCCCGGCACGCGCTGGTACAGCAGCAGGTGCGACAACTCGTGCGGCACCACTTCCTCGAGCGAGTTGTAGGCGCGCGTGGCCCTGTTCACGTCGACGAGGATGCGCTGGTCTTCCAGCAGCGCGAACGCCACCCCCCATTTCGGCAGCCCCTCGCCGAGGGTGCGGTCATAGGCGCGCGCATCCGCGGTGACGACGATCTCGATGGGCGACATGGTCGCGAGGCCGAGTTCCGCGGAGATGTGCGGGATTTCCGCCGCGCAGATCTCCGCCACCTTGTCGGCGACGCGGCGGTGCCGGTGCTCGTAGCGGATCGTCACCGGGAGCGGGTCGAGGGTGCGCTCGAGTTCGCCGGATTCCGCCGCCCGCGCCCCGGGCCAGGCGGCCGCGCCGAGAACGAGCAGGACGAGTGCTGCGGACTGCAAGAGGGGCCGGTGGCGGGGATGGATCACGTTTCGCGCCGCCGGCTACCGGGGTCCCGCCGATTCGATCACGCCGGAGCCGACCACGACGTCTCCGTCGAAGAACGCGATCGTCTGCCCGGGTGCCACCGCCCGCTGCGGTGCCGCGAACGCGACGCGCGCGCCGCCGCCTTCGACGCGCAGGTCCTCCAGCGCTTCCGCGGGATGGCGCGAACGGATCTGCGCGGACAGCGCGCGCGGATTCGCGGCCGCTTCCGCGTCGATCCACGCGAGGCTGCACGTGAGTTCCCGATGGTGCAGGTCCTCGTCGTCGCCGAGAACCACTGCATTGCGGGCCGGGTCGACGGCAACCACGTACTGCGGCTTCCGGGCCGACACACCGAGCCCGCGACGCTGCCCCACCGTGTAGGCCGCGGCACCGTCGTGCGTCCCGAGCAGTTCGCCGCGGGTGTTTTCGACCGGCCCCGGCTCCAGCGCCACACGGCCGTCCAGGAACTCGCGCAGCGTCTTCGTCGACACGAAGCACACGTCCTGGCTGTCCGGCTTCTCCGATATCAGGAGACCCGCGCGGCGCGCGTGTTCGCGCACCCCGGGCTTCTCGCGGTCGCCGAGCGGAAACAGAACGCGATCGAGCACGGGCGGATCGACCGCGGAGAGGAAGTACGCCTGGTCCTTGGCCGCGTACGCGGCGCGCGCCACGTAGTGGCGTCCCGCGTCGGAGCGGAACACGCGCGCGTAGTGTCCGGTCGCGACGAGGTCGAAACCCATCCGGTCCGCCCACGCGGCGAGGGTGTCGAAGCGCACGATGGAGTTGCAGCGCACGCACGGGTTCGGGGTGCGCCCGCGCGCGTACTCGGAGAGGAAATCGGCGTACACCTCGCGCCCGAACATCTCCTCGGTGCTGACGACCATGTGCCGGATGCCGATGCGCTGGCACACGCCCCGCGCGTCGTCGATGGCGTCCATGGAACAGCAGCTTCGCTCGGGCACGGTCGCGTTCTCGCCGTAGCAGTAGTTCTTCATCGTGACGCCGACCACGCGATAGCCCGCCTCGGCGAGGGTGAGCGCCGAGACGGCGGAGTCCACCCCGCCGCTCATGGCGAGCAGCACGCTCCGGCCCTCCGCGGGCCGCGAGTCGATCGAGAGAAACTGTCCCTGCATGGTCGTCCTGTGCCTGCGTTCG
>CAZPUV010000174.1:0-5933 GCA_964589805.1 uncultured bacterium
GGTGGTGGTGCTGGGTGGCGAGATCCGCGTGCGCAACGGCGCGGAGGTGAAGGGCGACGTCGTGGCCATCGGCGGCAAGATCGCCGAGGACGACAGCGTCATCATCCGCGGCGAGAAGATCGTGGTGGGCGGCATCGCGACACGTATCGGCGACACCTTCGACATGGGGGGCGAGAAGCTGCGGGGTATCTTCTCCGCGTTCCTGGTGTTCGTCGGGTTCATCCTGTTCCTCTCGACCACGCTGTTCCTGCGCACGCGCGTCGAGCGTACGGGCGAATTCCTGGCGGCCGGGTTGCTGCGCAGTTTCGGCGCCGGGGTGCTGGCGTCGGTCGCGCTCCAGTTCGGGCTCCTGATCGTGATGATCCCCCTCGTCATCACCGTGGTCGGAATCCCGCTCGCGTTGATCCTGCTGTTCAGCTACGTCGGCGTCTTCGTGATCGCCTGCACCGTGTTCGTCTACACGGTGGGTCGCGCCATCGCTTCGCGCACGGGCGTCTCCGGCGGCGCCTTCGCGTACGTGCTGGTTGGTTTTGTCGCGCTCGTGATTCCGGAACTGATCGCGTTCGCGTTCGACACGGTCGGCGATGGCCCCATGAGCATCTACCTGTTCCTGAAGGTCGTGAGTCTGGTGCTGTGGGTGTTCGGCTACATCATCGGGCTCGGGTCCATCGTGCTCAGCCGTTTCGGAACGCGCCCCCCCGCCGGTGTGGAACCCCCCGCGGAGCGTCCGCCCGTGGTCGCCCCCGCCCCGACCGCCTGATCGCGCCCCGCCGCCGGGCGGTTTTGGGCTTTCGCGCCCGCCCGCCCGCGGCGTATCCTTGTGACGTATGCGTTCTTCCGTATCGAGGGGGGCGGCGCTGTTCCTCCTGCCCCTGCTGGCCGGATTCCTCTCCATCGATTCCAACGCGGCGCCTGATCAACGCTTCGACGTGGAGGCGTATGAGTGGGCGCAGGGCCGCCTGATCGACACCGTCTACGTGCACGGCAACGAGCGGGTGAAGTCCATCGCCATCGTGCGCGAAATGGAGTCGCGCCAGGGCAACCGGCTGGACGCGCGCGCGGTGGACCGCGATCAGCGCTACATCGGCGACCTCCGTCCGTTCGCGACGGCTGCCATCCACGTGGAACCGGTGGGGGACGACCGCTGCGCGATCCACCTGGTGGTTACCGAGCGGCCCACGCTCCTCCTCAAGCTGATCTACCCGGTCCTGGACTACGACATCAACACCGAGCGGCTGGTCTACGGGGTGAAGTGGTACGACCGCAACTTCCGCAGGCACCTGGAGAGCTTCTCCCTCGATGCGGTGCGGGACAACCGCCGCAACGACTCCGCGGCGGCGGCGTGGTCCACGGCCTGGATCGGCTGGCGGCACGTCGGTGCCAGCGCGCGCGTGTCGTACATGAAGCGGGGTGAGCCCTCGTCCACGCCGAACATCATCGAGCAGACCCGCGGCGTGGTGACCACCTCGATCCCGCTGACGCAGAGCCGCATATCGTTCTCGCAGGTCATCCTGGGCCTGGGGCTCACGCACAACCGCATCGGCGAGCGCGACCTGCCGTCGTTCGGCGAGGACCTCCTGAGCCCGTCGCTGGGGTTCCGCTTCGACAACCGCGACGCGAACATCAAGCCGCGCAGCGGTTACTACTTCTACATCAACGTGCTGGCCAACCAGGTGGTCAACGGTCCGCCGGCCACCTATTACCGGCTCGACAACGACATGCGCTGCTTCATCCCGCTCGACGCGTCGATGGTGCTCGGGTTTCGCTCGGCTGCGAGCATCCAGCTGGACGAGTACCCCGATTACATCCGTTTCGGAATGGGTGGCCCGGGGACGATCCGCGGATACGAACGCGCCGACTTCCGCTCCGCGCATCGCTGGGTGCAGACGCTGGAACTGCGCATCCTGCCGTGGCCCAAGGTGTTCTACCGCCTCCCGTTCATCGGCATCACCGACTTCCACCTCGGGCTCGTGGCGTTCGTGGACACCGGGATCGGTTGGACTTCGACGACCGAGTTCCACTACGACAACTTCCACAGCGGGTTCGGGGTCGGCGTGCGGCTGTTCTCGCCCATCCAGGACGCCCTTCGCCTCGACGTCGCGTCCGACGGCCGGGGCAGCGTCCGGACGTATTTCTCGACCGGCGTGAATTTCTGAAACGTCCCTCTCGCACCGCCCCGCGGCGCGGGCTGGGTGGGCCGGCCCATCCGGGGCGTCGAGCGGTGTGGAAAACCTCCCAACTATCCCCGTCTCAACGGGTTCCGGCTGCAACCGCCGGCCGCTGACGGGCGAAATCGCGCGTTTTCGCGCGCACCGCATCTGATCGTCTAATTCATTTCAAAATAGCGGGTTATGCGTCGTGGGCCCGCGGCCTGCGTGCGCCCGCCCCGACCGCCCGGCCGGCGATGCGCCACCCGGGGAATGTCCAATGCAGTAAGGAGGTTGGAAGGGAGATCAGGGGTTTATCAGATGAAATACGGTATGTCGCAAATCGGTTTCCGGATGTCCACGGTCGCGGTCGCTTTCGCGCTCGCGCTTCCGGCCGCGGCGCGCGCATCCGCTCCGCAGCGGCACGCCCTCCCCAACGGACTGTCGGTGACGATCTACGACGCCAACTACCTGGCCGCGCGCCTGACGACACTCGCCGGCGACCCCGCCATCCGGCTCGACGACGGGCGTTACCTTCCGGTGATCACGGACATCTCGGATCCGTCGATCTACAACAAGGGCGACGGGTCGTTTCATCCCTTCACGGCGGAAATCGCGCTGGCGTCGCTCGGCGCACTCGATCACCCGGCGATGAACCTGTCGCTGCGCGTGTACCTGCTGCCCTACCCGCGGCGCGGCGTGCTGGTGAGTTCGACGAGTGGCAGCGACCTGTTCCTCAGTCCGCACGTCCTCGATATCGAGCCGACGGTCGCGGCGTACATCGTGACACACGAAGCCGGGCACGCGTTCCACAACCGGTACCTGCCCGATGGTTCCAGCGCGTGGGCGGAGTACCGCCGCCTGCGCAACATCGAAGACACCTCGCGCTTCTCGGAGACGGCCAGACACGCGTACCGCCCGAAGGAGATCTTCGCGGAGGACTTCCGCGTTCTGTTCGGCAGCGAGGACGCGCGCATGGACGGGCGCGTGGAGAACGTTGAACTCGCGCTGCCGGAAACGGTGGGCGGTCTCGAGAGCTTCATGGTGCGGATCGCGGAGGCCCCGCCGGTGCGCCAGCCGGCGATCGCGGCGACGAGCTATCCGAACCCGTTCAACCCCGCGACGGAGATCCGTGTCAGCCTTCCCTCGGAACTCGCCGGGCGCGGAGAACCGGTGACCGTGCGTGTCTACTCCGTCACCGGAGCGCTCGTGAAGGATCTCTATGCCGGCCGGCCGGCCGGCGACTTCGTGGTGGGCTGGGACGGAACCGACCGCGCCGGCAATCCGGTCGCGAGCGCGACGTACTACGCCGCGGTTCAGGCCGGCAGTGTCAGGGAAACCGTGCGGCTGGTGCTGCTCAAGTAGATCCTCTCCCCGGCATCCGCCCGTGGATGGGGCGCTTACTATTCTCCTCCCCGACTGGTCAAGCAACCCCCATCCGCGGGCCTCTTCTCCTTCTGGTTCAACGACAGGTTCCACAGCTGACCGCACGCGGCGTCGATGTCGACGCCGCGGCTCCGTCGCACGGTGACCGCCGGTGCCACGGGGTTCAGGCGGGACACGAAGCGGTCGATCTCCGCCTCGGTCGGCCGCGGAAAGGGATCCAGGCGTCCCGGGTTGTACGGAATCAGGTTCACCTTGAACGGCTGGCCGCGCACGAGCCGCCCGAGCGCGTCGGCGTCGTCGTCTCCGATCGTAAGACCGGGGATCATGACGTACTCCATGGTGACGCGCCGTTTCCCCGAACGCGCGAAGTAACGCGCGGCGTCGAGCAGCTCGGCGATCGGGAAGCGCGACGCCTTCGGCATGAGCCGCGCGCGCTTCTCGTCGTCGGGCGCGTTGAGCGACAGCGCGAGCGAGCACGCGGCCCCCGAGTCCGCGAGTTCGCGGATGCGGTCGGGGAAGCTCGACGTCGACACGGTGATGCGCTTCTCTCCCAGGTTGAGGCCCGCGGGGTCGTTGAGCGTGGTGATGGCGGCGACGACCGCGTCGAGATTGAGCAGGGGCTCGCCCATGCCCATGAACACGATGTTGATCTTCTCCGACGGCGGCCCGGCTTCGCGCTTGAGCAGGCAGATCTGGTCGACGATCTCGCCCGCGGTGAGGTTGCGCTGGAAGCGCCCCTTCGCCGTCTCGCAGAACACGCAGTCGAGCGGACAGCCGACCTGCGACGACACGCACGCGGTGTTGCGCCGGTCGTAGCGCATGAGGACGGATTCGACCCGGTTGCCGTCGGCGAGTTCGAAGAGGAACTTGCGCGTTCCGTCCACCGCGGACTGCTGCACCGAAACCGCCTCGATGGACCGGACCACCGACGAGGCCTCCAGGTGCCCGCGGTACGCCAGCGGCAGGTCGGACATCGCGCCGAAATCGTTCTCGAGGCGCGCGTAGATCCAGGTCGCGAGCTGGCGGAAGCGGTACTCCGGCTCGCCGGACGCGAGCACGAACTCGCGCAGGGCGGGCAGGGACAGGTCGCGCAGGTGGACGGTGGTCATGGGTGAAATCGGTGCACGGACGCCGTACAATTAGGCGTGGCCTAGATCATAGGCAATATGCTATCGGTACAAAAGCCCGAATGTTATTGCCCTCTAACACATTGCGCCCATGCCCAGGACCATTCTCATTGCCGACGATGAACAGGGAGTGCGCAACTCCCTGCAGCGCCTGCTCGAGTTCGAGTCGTACCGCGTCGTGATGGCGCCGGACGGCCCGTCGGCCCTCTCCGCCGTTCGCGACCGCCCCATCGATCTGGCACTGCTCGACATCAAGATGCCCGGGATGGACGGACTCGAAGTGCTGGCGCAGATCCACGCCGACCACCCGCAGCTGCCGGTCGTCATCATATCGGGGCACGGCACGATCCAGACCGCGGTGGAGGCGACCCGCCTCGGCGCGTTTGACTTCGTGGAGAAACCGATCGACGCCGACCGGCTCCTGCTCGTGATCCGCAACGGACTCGCCCAGCGCCGCCTGCTCCGCGAGAACGTGTCCCTGAAGGCGGCCGTCCGGCAGAAGACGCAGGTCGTGGGGCAGCACCCCGAGGTCCTGCGGATCCTCGAGACGATCCGCAAGGTGGCCCCCGCCAACGCCCGGGTGCTCATCATGGGAGAGAACGGGACGGGCAAGGAGATGGTGGCGCGCGCGCTCCACGAGTTGAGCCCGCGCGCAGAGGAGCCCTTCGTCGAGGTCAACTGCGCGGCGATCCCGGAGGAACTGATCGAGAGCGAGCTCTTTGGCCACGAGCGCGGCGCCTTCACCGGCGCGGTCGGTCGGCGGGTGGGGAAGTTCGAACTCGCCGACGGGGGCACCCTCTTCCTCGACGAAGTCGGCGACATGAGTCTCAACGCCCAGGCCAAGGTGCTCCGCGTCCTGCAGGAGTCGGTCTTCGAGCGGGTGGGGGGGACCGAGACGATGCGCGTGGACGTTCGCGTGGTCGCGGCGACGAACAAGGATCTGCTCAGGGAGAGCCGGGAGGGCAGATTCCGCGAGGACCTCTATTACCGGTTGAACGTCGTGCCCGTCACCGTCCCACCGCTCCGGGAGCGGGCGAGCGACATCCCGCTCCTGGTCGAGCATTTCCTGCAGCAGACGGCGCGGGAGCTCGGACAGGCCCCCCGGAAGGTCTCCCGGGCGGCCATGGAGATCCTGCGCGAGTACACCTGGCCGGGCAACGTACGGGAGCTGAGGAACCTGGTCGAGCGGCTGGTGATTCTCTCCTCGGGGGCGACGATCGAGGTCACCGACCTCCCGGACATGGCGGCGGCCGAGAAGACCGAGGGCCGCTAC
>CAZPUV010000175.1:0-4669 GCA_964589805.1 uncultured bacterium
ACCGCGCTGGCGAGGGGGGATTCGCACAACATCGCCACGTCCAGCGTGGCATCCACGGCCTCCTCCACGATGCGCGCGGACAGCATGTCCGGGGTCAGCGTGCCCGGCTCGCTGTGCAGTGCCACGATGCGTTCCACCTCGTTCTCCAGTTCGCGGATGTTCCCCGGCCACGCGTACGCCATGAGAATGCGGCCCGTGTCCCCTTCGAGCTGCGGCGGCTGCACGCCCCGCGCGGCGAAGAAATGACCGACGAGATCGATCACGTCGCCGCGGCGCTCGCGCAGAGCCGGCACTCGCGCCTCCACCACGTTGATGCGATAGAAGAGATCCTTGCGGAACGAGCCATCGGCCACCATGCGCGCGAGATCGGCGTTGGTCGCCGTGATCAGCCGCGCGTCCACGCGGCGTACACCGCCCTCGCCCATGCGCCGCACTTCTCCCTCCTGCAGTACGCGCAGCAGCTTGGCCTGGATGTAGGGCGGGATCTCGCCGATTTCGTCGAGGAAGATGGTTCCTCCGCTGGCCTGCTCGAAGAGACCGGCGTGCGAGCGTACCGCGCCGGTGAAAGCGCCGCGATCGTGTCCGAACAACTCGCTCTCCAGGATGCCCGGCGCGAGCGCTGCGCAGTTGACCGAAACAAACGGTGCGCGCGAACGGCGGCTGAAGCGATGGAGGTTCCGCGCCAGCACTTCCTTCCCGGTGCCGCTGTCCCCCGTGATGAGCACGGTGACGTCGGATCCGGCGAGCGTGAGCACGAGATCACGCAGACGGTGCGCCGCGCGGGACGTGCCGATGATGGGCGGATCGAAACGATGTGGGGCGTCGTTCACGTTGTCGTTCGGTTTCGATTGGCGCCGCCAGGTGTGCAGCGCTCCGTCAGGTACGCGGCCGGACGGAACGGGCGCAAGGCGGGTGCCACGGGGAACGACGGGGGGCAACTTCAGGCGGTGCAGGGACTTCGGTTCGCCGGGCGGTCGAGGAATCCGCGGGAGGGGCCGCAAACGCGCGTCGCGGCGGAGGGTGCGTTCGTGTCCGCTAGCGCGCGTGAGCGGCGCCACTTATGCGCGTGCGCCGGGGGGTTTCCGCGTGTCGGCCGTTCGACACCCGCGTGCGTCAGCGCGCGGGAGCCTCGTCGATCACCCCGTAGCCGGTGACTGTGAACGCCGTTGACCTTACCGGCTGGTCCGGTCCGCCTTCGGCGCGCGTTCCGACGATCCACACGAGTGCGCCGGCGTATTCGCGTATCGCGGGCGCCAGGTCGCCGCGGATCCAGTAGCGCGTGCCGTCCTGCTGCGCCAGCACGCAGTTCCCGTCTTCGAGGACGAGTATTCCGACGACCGGGGTATCGCCGTTCGGTAGCGGCAGCAATTCGTAGCGCGAGACTTCGATCCGGGTGGCCTGCGTCTTCCCGCGCGGCAGCACCACTCCTTCGACCGCGCACCGCATTCCGTCCAGATTCCGCAGTTCGTGCAGCAGGACGACGTCGGAGGCCTCGAGCATCACGACGTCGCCGGTCTCCATCTCGACGACCACGTTCGTGAACGGCGTGCTCCCGCGGACGGAGAGCGGCCCCTCCACGCGGATCCGCTGCCCGGCCGCGCTCCGGCCCGCATCCGACACATCCCGCGCCGTCCTGCCAGCGCAACCGATGGCAACGAAGGCGGCTGTCACGGCTATCGCACGGAAAACAGGAGTCACTTTCATTCGAAACGTTACTCGACCCGGACGATCACGTTCCGCAGTCTCGCATTTCCGAAATCGTCGAAGAAGGTGAAGCGGGAATCCGTGTTGAGCGTTCCGCTGTACAGGTAGACCCTTCCCGACGATCGAAACAGGATTCCGGCGTCGTGAAGACCCGCGAAACTGCCCGCAACCGACAGGGTGCCGTAGTCGGCCAGATCGATCGACTTGAACAGAAACCGATCGTCGGCGGTGATTCCGCGATCCGTCAGGTACAGCGCTGCAAGAAATTCGGCGAGGAGATCGTAGAAATCCGCCCCGGTTACGTTCTTGATGCAGGTTCTTCCCGAACAGTTGCTCTGAACGATCTGTTTGAGGATTCCCGTTCCGTAGCGGTCGGCCATCAGCCGCAGGAAGAGGAAGATGCCGCCCCTCTGGTTGAGATCCGCCCGGTTGTCCTCCAGCGACCTGGCGCCGGTGTTCTTGAGGTAGATATCAGCGCGCTTCTCGTTGTCCGCGTGGCGCCCGATCAGATTCTCCGCCATGTGGGCCATGCCCTCTTCGAGCCACGTCACCTGGATCTTCCCGTTCCGATTGAAGATGCGGTGGGAGAAACTGATCAAGTGCTCGTGCTCGTGGGCCGTGGTGGTGATGTTGGTTTCGCGCGTGAAGTCCACGGGGAACGGCTTTCCGTTGCTCTTCACACCCGTCGGATCCGCCGCGAAGAGATAGAAGATCTCCGCCTTATTGGTCGTTCCGGCGGGCACCTGCGGCGGTGAATACAGGTCGACCGAGAGGAAGAAGCCTGCGATGAACCCCGAAGGGGCTTCCATCTGATTCACGACCGGCGTGATCAGGATGAACACCCTTCCGTTGGTGTCGATATCAGAGTAGGAACCGAAGTACTGCACGTTGGTCGCATCGATCGTGTTGTCGAACGTCTGCCCGATGATGCGCAGGTCCGCGCCCGTGAGGTTGCCGTTGGAAAGCGGGCCGGTGAGCGTGTCGACATCGGTGTAGATGAGACACTTCGATCCGGTGTAGCGGAGCTCGGCCGTTACCCTCGAGTAACTCGCCGGATTGACGAGACTGCCCGTGGTCGTGTTGAGCACGTAGAACTGCTTCGTCTGCTGGATTTCCGCCGGCGCGCTCGATTCCCGGACAGGCTGCGGAGGCGTCGGCACTCCGGCGCGCTCGATCAGTCGGCGGGTCTGTTCCCAGCGCCACGCCTCGAACTCCTCCCGTGCGCTCATCCACGACCCGGACGGGTCGCTCTCCGCGTTCACGCGCCCCGTCCCGGACGTCGCGAGCGTCCCCACCGAAGTCACGATCTGAAACGCGAGCGAATCCGTGTAGCCGACACCGGGGTTCGTCGCGTGTGGAATCACCAGGTATTTCGTGGTCGCCGTCGGGTTCGGGAGCGAGAGCGTATAGGCGCTGTCCAGGCCGCCGAACACGAAGTATTCGCCGATGCCGCGGGTCACGGTCACGGCGGGGCCCGTCGCCGAACCACCCGCGTGCGACACCTTGATCGTCCCCGTCGTCGCGTCCTGGTCGACGATCACGCGCAGGACGCTGGCGTTTCCGGCGTACGGCGTCGACACACCGAGCGGGTTGGTGAACGTGACCCGGTTGTTGCTCGCGGGCAATACGAAACTGGAACCGCTGACCAGGATGGTGTCCCCCGGCGACACCACCGTCTTGTTCACGCCGGAAACCGTTGGCGGGTCGGGTAGCGGCTCCGGACCGGAACTGTCCCCGGAGCAGGCGGAAAGGATCAGCGCCGCGCACAGTGCGGCGGTGCGGAAGAGCGCGAATTGCGGCGATCGTCTGTTCATCGTGGATGATCTCCAGTCGGGGCCTGCCGGGCCGGTGTTTCCACGACGGTAACGCACCCCTCACCGCCCCGCAAGGAACTTTACGCCCTCTTCCGGGCATGGTCCTTGCACGAACTACCCCGTTCGATCCGTCGATTCCCGGTAGTTTCCCGTTGTCCATGAAAACGAAGCACGACGCGTACGCGGTTCTTATAATCGATTCCAGCGACTGGGACGCCGAGCAGGTTCGCGCGAGCCTGCGCGACCTGTCGCAGCCCGTGCGCTTCCTGCGCGTGACCGACCTGGAGCGCGAGGATGCCCACGTGGACCTTGTCATCCTCGGGTTCACCGACGACGTTTCGCTCGAAACCTCGCGGTCGACGCTCGAGAAGGCCCGCGGTCTCTCACCGGGCGCCCAGATCATCCTGTGCGTGCCGCGCGATCTTCCCGACCTCGACCAGAAGGTCATGCAGATCCGCGCCCGCGCCTTCGTGTTCAAGCCCGTCGAGGAGGAGGCGTTCCGCGCGCTGGTCGAGCAGACGCTCTCGCAGATCAACCTGCGCCGCGAGCGGCAGGAGTACGTGCGCTCGACGCGCCGCTCCGCCAAGGTCGACGAGATCGTCGGCACGAGCAACCCGATTCACGAAGTGCTCGAGCTGATCGACCGCGTCGCCGAGAGCGCGACCACCTCGGTGCTGTTCCTCGGCGAATCGGGGGTGGGAAAGAGCCTGTTCGCCCATACCGTGCACGAGCGTTCGCGCGTGGCGGACGGACCCTTCATCGAGATCAACTGCGCGGCGATCCCGGCGACCCTGCTCGAGAGCGAACTGTTTGGATACGAGCCCGGCGCATTCACCGACGCCCGGGGCCGCAAGACCGGCCTCATCGAGCTCGCCGACGGCGGCACGCTGTTCCTGGACGAAATCACCGAAATCGCGCCCGTCACCCAGGCCAAGCTGCTCAAGTTCCTGGACTCGAAGCGATTCCGGCGCCTGGGCGGAGAACGCGAGATCACCGTCGAGATCCGCGTGATCGCGGCCAGCAACCGTGACATCCGGGGCGAAGTCGCCCGCGGCGCGTTCCGCGAGGACCTCTATTATAGACTGAACGTGGTCGAGATCCGCATCCCGCCGCTGCGCGAGCGGCCGGACGACGTCACGGCGATCACCGAC
>CAZPUV010000175.1:4679-5927 GCA_964589805.1 uncultured bacterium
CGCGTTCAAGAAGAGGTTCGCAAAACCGAAGCTCACGCTGTCCGAGGAGGCGCGGGCGATGATCCGTGGTTACCCGTGGCCGGGGAACGTCCGCGAACTGGTCAACGTCCTCGAGCGCGCCGTACTGCTCTGCAAGACCGACAGCATCGAGCCGTCGCACCTGCCCATCGAAATGCCGGAGGCGGCATCCCGTGCCGCGACCGTGCGACGTTCCGGTTCGCGCATCGAACTCGAACTGCCGCCGGGAGTCGTGACGCTCGACGAGATGGAGCGCGCGCTCATCGAGGCAACGCTCGCCCGCACACGCGGCAATGTCTCCCGCGCCGCCGAGTTGATGGGTGTGAGCCGCGGGGCGCTCCGCAACAAACTCTCCAAATTCGACATCGACGCGCGCGCGTTCGGCCGCCCATCGCTGGCCCATTCCCGCTGACGCCGGCATTGAACCGCGGCGTGCGATCCGTTAGCATGGGTCGCCATGGCCGACACCCCCGTCATAACGGTGCGCGACGCGCAACTCTCGGACGCCGACACGATCGCCGGGTACAACCGCCTGCTGGCCCTGGAGTCCGAGGGCAAGGCGCTCGACACGGCGACCCTCGCCCGCGGTGTGCGCCGCGGTCTCTCGCACCCCGAGTTGTGCCGCTACTTCATCGCCGCAGCCGACGGCAGGCCCGTCGGCACCACCATGGTGACTTACGAGCTCACCGACTGGCGCGACGGTGTCCTGTGGTGGCTCCAGAGCGTGTACGTCGAACCCGCCTTCCGGCGCCACGGCGTGTTCCGCTCGATCTACCGGTACATCGAGGCACAGGCGCGGAATCACCCCGATGTACGGGGACTCCGCCTGTACGTCCACCGCGAGAATCAGCGCGCCATGAAGACATACGAGAACGTCGGGATGTCGAAGGCCGAATACGAGCTGTATGAACACGACTGGTCCGGTGCCGTCCGAGGGCCCGAGAAGCCGTAGCCGCGGCGCCGCGCGTCTCCTCCTGCTCCTCGCCGGGGGCGTGCTGCTCGTGGGTGCGCTCGTGCACAACCCGTGGTTCGTGGGGCTCGCTGTGCGTGCGGCGCGCGCGCTCTTCGACAAACCCGGCATCGCGATCCCCGAGAATCACCTGATCCATCGTGCGCAGCTGGTGTATCTCTCCGCGGGGATCGCCGTGCTGGTGGTGGCATGGATCGTCGGACGCGCCGGCCCGCTCGACCGCCCGCAGTTGGGCCGCAGTGATGCCGTACTTGCCCCGT
>CAZPUV010000176.1:0-5898 GCA_964589805.1 uncultured bacterium
GTCGCGCGCCACGCCGTCGTTCGGCGCCAGCCTGCGCGCGTTCGACGGTCGCGCCGTTCTCCACTACGGCGCGATTCTCGACGAGGAAGAGGCGTTCGGGACCACCCACCGCGTGTCCCTCGGCATCCTCATCTAGTCCGTCATTTCGTCTTCTCGGAAATCGACTTGGCCTGCGTGAACAGGAGCAGGTAGTCGCGTCCGCCCGCCTTGCTGTCGGTGCCCGACATGTTGAAGCCGCCGAACGGGTGCACACCCACGAGCGCACCCGTGCACTTCCGGTTGAAATACAGGTTGCCCACGTGGAAATCGCGCCGCGCCCGCTCGATGTGCTCGCGATTCTTCGAATAGAGTGCGCCCGTGAGTCCGTACTCGGTGTTGTTGAAGATCTGCATCGCGTGGTCGAAGTCGCGGGCCTTGATCACCGCCAGCACCGGACCGAAGATCTCCTCCAGCGAGATCGTCGCATCGGGAGCGATGTCCCCGAACACCGTGGGCTGGACGAAGTATCCCGCGCCGGCCGCGCGCGCCCCCCCGGCGAGCAGTTCGCCCTCGCCTTTGCCGGTCTCGATGTAGTCGAGGATCGACTGCATGGCGCTCTCGTTGATGACCGGTCCCATGAAGACGTCCTTGCCCTGGTAGGGAGGCCCCAGTTTGATCGCCTCCACCTGCGGGACGAGCCGGCGCACGAATTCATTGTAGACCTTCTCGTGGACGATCGCGCGCGAACACGCCGAGCACTTCTGCCCCTGGAAACCGAACGCCGAGGAGACCACGCTGCTCACCGCCGCGTCGAGGTCGCAGTCCGCATCCACGACGATCGAGTCCTTGCCCCCCATCTCGAGCACGGCGCGCTTGATCCAGATCTGCTCCTTGCGCGGCGTGGCCGCTTCGCGGTTGATGTGGAGACCCACCTCCTTGGAACCGGTGAACGCGATGAACCGCGTCTTCGGGTGCTCCACGAGGTAGTTGCCCACTTCGCGCCCGCCGCCCGGAAGGTAGTTCACGACCCCCGCGGGCAATCCCACTTCCTCCAGGACCTCGACGAACTTGGCGGCGATCACCGGCGAGTCGCTCGAGGGCTTGAGCACCACGGTGTTGCCGGCGACGACCGCCGCCGACGTCATGCCCGCCATGATCGCCATCGGGAAGTTCCAGGGCGGGATCACCGCGCCCACGCCGAGCGGGATGTAGACGAGTTGATTGTCCTCGCCGGCGATCTTCGTCACCGGCTGTGGCTCCGCGAGTCGAAGCGCCTCGCGCCCGTAGAACTCGAGGAAGTCGATGGTCTCGGCGACATCGCCGTCCGCTTCGGCCCAGCTCTTCCCCACCTCGTACACCATCCACGCGGCGTAGTAGAACTTGCGCTCGCGGATGATCTTCGCCGCCCGGAACAGATACGACGCGCGTTCCTCGGCCGAGACCTTGCGCCAGGTCTCGAACGTTTCGAGCGCGACGTTCATGGCCTGTTCGGCGTGCTTGCGCGTGCCCTCGGCGACCCGGCCGACGACGTTGTCCGGGTTCGAGGGGTCGATCGACGTGATGCGGCCCGTGGCTTTCAGTTTCTCGCCGCCGATCACCATCGGGTAATCGCGGCCGAGCTCCGAGCGCACCTGGTCCAGGGCGGTCTGCATCTTCGCGGCAACGGCAGGATCGCCGAAATTCGAGAACGGCTCATTGACGAATGGCGTGGGCATGAGTATCTCCTTGCGAATCAATGGACTAACGAATGCGGCGGATACGAGCGGCGGAGGGATCCCCGGCGCGATGCGGAAGCTGACCGTTCCTCGGCCTCCAATATAGACAAACGGCCGCCGGCCTGTAAACGGGCTTTTTGGCGCGAACGGCACCCCGGGGGATTGAACTTGCGCGTTCTGGCCGGGGTTGGATACCGTTCGCGATCGCCATGCGCGCCCACGTCGAGACCATACGCGTCCGCTACGCCGAAACCGACAAGATGGGTGTCGCGCACCACTCGAGCTACCTGCTCTGGTTCGAGCTGGGACGCACGGGCCTCCTGCGCGAGGCGGGGCATTCCTATCGCGAGCTCGAGTCCGGGGGCACGATGCTCCCCGTCGTCGAATACGGCGCCCGGTTTCTCAAGGGCGCCCACTACGACGATCTGCTCGAGATCGAAACGACGGTGCGCGAAGCGCGCAGCCGCGTCATCACCTTCGACTACCGCGTTCGCCGCGGTGACGAGTTGATCGCGCACGGCTTCACGCGCCATGTGTGGGTGGACTCGAAGAGCCGACCGCGACACCTCCCCGACGGAATCCTCGAGGCGATCGCACCGTTCGTGTCCGACCCCGGCTAGACGATCTCGAATCCGTCGCGCGCAGTCCGCGGCGCTTCCTCCCACCGGAACTCCACGCCGGCCACGCTCGCGCGCGGCGGCCCCGTGCGCACGAACTCGAGCGCCCGTTCGCACGCTTCTCGCGTGCCGACGAAGAGCGCCTCGACGCGTCCATCGGGCAGATTCCGCACCCACCCGGACAGTCCGAGCGAGAGCGCCTCGCGCCGGGTCGAGTCGCGAAAGAACACGCCCTGCACCCGCCCGGTCACCCAGGCGTGCAGCGCGACCGTCTGCGAGTTGCTGTGATTCACAGGTCGAACACGACGCGGCAGTGAAACCCGCCGTCGCGTTCCTCGAGCACCAGACCGTGGTAGGTCGCCGCCTTGACGTCGAAGCGCAGTTCGTGGACCGCCTCGTCCACCCGCTCGCCGCGCACCACGCCGCGCGCGGACCGTTCGTCCGCTTCGTCGACGCGCACGCCCCCGTAGACCTCTCCGTGGGTTGCGGCGAGGAGGATGACCGCCGAAAGCCACTCGACCACGACCCCGGCCGGGTCACCGGCCCGCACGTCGAGCGGCCGCTCAATCGCCGGTTCCACCCCGGCCCGCGCCATCAGCCCGAAGAGTCCGCGCGTGGCGTTCTCGAGCAGCTCCGTGCGCGTCGCGCCCCACGCCTCGATGCCGACATCGCCCGAATGATCGAGTTCGATGAAGGCCGGCGATCCCACGCTCACACCGTGTAGCGCGCCGCGACGGGAAAGCGGCGTCCGGCGCCGAACGCCTTCGACGTCACCTTGATGCCGGGTGCGGCCTGCTTGCGCTTGTACTCGTTGCGCCTCACCGCGTCGACCACCCACGCGACCGTCTCGCCCGCGAAGCCCCGGGCCACGATCTCCTCCGCGCCCAGACCGTCTTCGATGTACAGGTCGAGGATCGGGTCGAGGATGTCGTAGGGCGGAAGCGTGTCGGCGTCCTTCTGGCGCGGGCGCAGCTCGGCCGAGGGCGCCTTGGCCACGATCGAGTGCGGAATCACTTCGCCGCCGCGATTGATGAGGGTGGCGAGCCGGTACACGGCGGTCTTGGGCACGTCGGAAATCACGGCCAGGCCCCCGCTCATGTCACCGTAGAGCGTACAGTGGCCGACCGCGAGTTCGCTCTTGTTGCCGGTCGAGAGCACCAGGTGCCCGAACTTGTTGGAAAGAGCCATGAGCACGTTGCCCCGGATCCGCGCCTGGATGTTCTCCTCGGTGACGTCCTTCGCGCGGCCCTCGAAGACCTTCGCGAGCGCGTCGTCGTAGGCGCCCATGAGCGCGCCGATGGGGATCACCTCGAGACGCACGCCGAGATTGGCCGCCAGCGCGCGCGCGTCATCCAGACTTCCCGCCGACGAATGCGGCGAGGGCATGGCCACGGCCGTGACGTTGCCGGCACCGACGGCCTCGACGGCGATGCAGAGAGTGACGGCGGAGTCGATGCCACCCGACAGACCCACCACCGCGCGACTGAAGCCGCATTTCGCCAGGTAGTCGCGCGTGCCGAGGACGAGTGCCCTCAGGATGCTCTCGTCCTCCGCCATGGGGCGGTACTCGACGCCCACCGCTGCGCCGCCGGTGTCGACGATCTCGAACGCCTCCTCGAACGCGGGCAGGATCGCGCGGAAGTCCCCGCTTCCGTCCACACACAGGCTCCGCCCGTCGAAGACCAGTTCGTCGTTGGCACCGACCTGGTTTACGAACACGAAGGGAACGCCGTGACGCCGCGCGTGGCTCTTCACGAGTTCGGCGCGGAAGGTCTCCTTCCCCACCGCGAAGGGCGACGCCGAGATGTTGATGAGAACGGTGGCTCCTTGCTGCGCCAGCATGGCGATGGGTTCCACGCGATACGGCTGGCGGGGGAACAGCGCCGGATCGTTCCACGCGTCCTCGCAGATCGACAGGCCGAGCACCTCGCCTCGAAAGCGCACCGTCGCGACCGACTCGGCGGGTTCGAAGTAACGCGCTTCGTCGAACACGTCGTAGGTCGGCAGGAGCAGCTTGTCCTGCCGGTGGACCGCCGCACCGTCCGCGACCAGCAGCGCGGCGTTGGCGACACCCTTGCCCGTGGCACTCGGCGAGTCGAGGGGCGCTCCCACGACGATCCCGAGCCCCGGGTGGCGCGTCGATTCCTCGACGAGACGCTCCACCGCGCGCGCACACTGGACGATGAACGCGGGGCGCTCCACCAGATCCCTGGGCGGATAGCCGCTGACGGAGAGTTCCGGGAAAACGACCAGATCCGCGCCCTCCGCGGCGGCGCGGCGGATGGCCTCGACCATGCGCCCGGCGTTGCCGAAGGTGTCCCCGACGACTGTGTTGAGTTGTACCAGGGCGATCCGCATGCGCACGAAGGTATACGACCCGTGCCGGGCGGGTCAATCGGGGCGCAATACCGCATTGACGCGGGCACGGCCCGGCGGGTAGCATCCCTCATCCCGGACGCTCAGGTTCAGCGTTCGGCCGCCGTTGGGGGCAGCGGCGGCCTGGACGAACGAGGAGGCTTCTTGCACGCAGCCATCGAGGCGCTGTCCGACACGCGCCGTGAAATCCTGCTCCGAATCAAGCAGAAGGGTGGCGTCACCATCGCCGAGATCGCACGGCACCTGTCGATCTCGGACGAGGGAGCGCGGCAGCACCTGATCATCCTGGAACGCCAGGGATGGCTCTCCCGCCGTCCCCGGCACCCCTCCGACGGCCGGTCCGGCCGGCCCGCGTCGATCTACGAGATCAGCGCCCAGGGTGAAACCTTCTTTCCCAAGCGATACGACGACCTCTCCATCGCCCTGATCGACGTCGTCGGCGAACTCCACGGTCCCGACGCGGTCGAAACGGCCCTCGAGCGGGTCACGCACGACTGGGTGAACGTGTGGGAACCAAGGGTGCGCGGGAAGTCACTCGACGACCGCATCGAGATCCTCCGGGAGTACTACATCCGGAAGGATCCTTTCGTCACGATCGAGCGCAACGGCCACGTCGCGATCGTTGAACGCAACTGTCCGTTCCGAAATGTGGCGATGGCCCGCCCCTACATCTGCAGCGTGACCGTCAACGCCCTCACGCGCCTGCTCGGCGTGCGCGTGGTGCGGGAGAAGACGTTCCAGGGCGGAGACGGTTGCTGCGAGTTCCGGGTACTCCCCGACGAACCCGTCGATCCGTCGCGCGTGCGCTTCACGATGGAGGACCCGGGCGGGAACGGCTCGAAGGACTGATCGCCCGGGAGGAGCTCCGAGACACGCCTGGACTCATCCTCCAGAACGCGGAGGAAAGAACGAAAGCCCGCTGACCGAAGTCAGCGGGCTTTTTCGTTCAAAGCTCGGCGGCGTCCTACTCTCCCACCGGGTCTCCCCGGCAGTACCATCGGCGCTGAGGGGCTTAACTTCCGTGTTCGGAATGGGAACGGGTGTGACCCCCACGCTATGGCCACCGAAAATCCAGAAAAATAACACTCTGCAGGGTAAGAGAAACGGTCGCTTACATAGATGATCAATGAGCAAAGCCGCACGGCCAATTAGTACCACTCGGCTGAACACATTGCTGCGCTTACACCTGTGGCCTATCAACCTCGTAATCT
>CAZPUV010000177.1:0-5856 GCA_964589805.1 uncultured bacterium
CGCCAAACTCTCGATGGTGACGGGCCGGCCGGTCAAGATCACGCTCACGCGCGAAGAGGTCTTCTACAACCATCGCGGGCGGCATCCCTCGCTCATGTGGATCCGGAGCGGAATCCGCGACGGGCGCATCGCCGCCGTGCACTTCAGGGCGTTCCTGGACGGCGGCGCGTACGGGAGCTTCGGCACAGCGGCGGCCTACTATCACGGCGCGCTGCAGCCGACGACCTACCGCTTCGACACCTACAAGGCGGAGGTGGTGCGCTTCTACACCAACAAACCTCCGTGCGGGCCCAAGCGCGGGCACGGGACGCCGCAGCCACGCTTTGCGCTCGAGTGCCACCTCGACCGCGTCGCCGAAGATCTGGGCATCGCGCCGGACGAGTTGCGCAGAGAGAACCTCATCGCGCCTTTCTCGACCACGGTCAACCACCTGCGCATCACCTCGTGCGCGCTCGACGAGTGCCTGCAGCGCGTGGTCGATGCATCGGGCTACGCCGAGAAGCGCGGGCGCATGCCGTTCGGCGAGGGCATCGGCCTCGCGGTCGGGTGCTACATCTCGGGCGCTGCACTCCCGATCTACTGGAACGAGATGCCGCACTCCGAGGTGGTCGTCAAGGCGGATCGCTCCGGGAAGATCTCCGCGTACTCGGGGCACACGGAAATCGGACAGGGTGCCGACACGGTGCTGGCCTGGATCGTCGCCGAGGTGCTCGGCGTCGCGCCGCAGGACGTGACCCTGGTGCTCCGCGACAGCGACAGCGTTCCGCCCGACCTCGGGAGCTATTCGAGCCGGGTCACCATGATGATGGGCAACGCGGCGCGCGAAGCCGCGGAGAAGCTCCGCAGCGCGCTCGCAGACGCCGCGGCCGCGGCCCTCGAAGCGGACGCCGGCGACCTCGTGTTCGCGAACCGGCGCGTTTGCGTCGCGTCGGATCCGGAGCGCTCGGTCACGATCGAGGAAGCGATCCACCGCGCGGAGACGGCGCACGGCGTGCTTTCCTTCAACGGAAGCTTCACGCCGCGTCCCCGGTTCGGGGATTACAAGGGCGCGGGTGTCGGTCCGTCGCCCGCGTACAGTTACACCGCGTGCGCGATCCAGGTGCGCGTCGACACCGACACGGGGCGCGTGCACCCGATCAAGGTCTGGATCGCGCACGACATCGGCAAGTGCATCAGCCGCGTCAACGTGGAGGGACAGGTCGAGGGCGGGGTCTACATGGGCCTGGGCGAGGCGCTGATGGAGGAAATGGCGTTCACGCGCGAGGGGCTCCTGCGCAACGCCGGTCTCCTGGACTACAAGACGCCCACCATCCTGGAGACCCCCGAGATCGAGACGTTTCTCATCGAGGATGCGGACCCCGTGGGGCCGTTCGGTGCGAAGGAAGCGGGACAGGGCCCGCTTCTGCCCGTACCGCCCGCGCTGGTCAACGCGGTCTACGACGCCATCGGCGTGCGCTTCGACGAGATCCCGGTAACCCCCGAGAAGGTTCTGCGCGCGCTGGAGCGCAAGTCGGCGCGGGTGGGTCCCCGCGGCGTGATCGATTTCCCGTTTCCCGACCCCGTACGGGTGGAGGTGCCGGAGCATGCTTCGGATCGAACCGTTTGAGCTCCTGCGCCCGCGCTCGCTGGCGGAGGCGGCGGAGATCCTCGCCACCCGCGAAGGTGCGCAGGTGATCGCGGGCGGATCGGACCTCGTGGCCAAACTCAAACGGGCCCAGTTCTCCCCCGCCGCAGTCGTTTCTCTCGCCGCGGTCGACGGAATCGAGGGTGTGACACGCGAGGGCGGGGTGGTCCGCATCGGAGCACTCACGCGCCTTTCGGCGCTCGAGCGAGCCGGCGAGATCGCGGGGCTCACCGCGCTGCGCGAGGCGGCGGGTGTGGTGGCGACACCCATCATCCGCAACATGGCCACGGTCGGCGGAAACCTGCTGCAGGACACGCGTTGCCGCTACTACGACCGGAGCGAATTCTGGCGCGAAGCCACGGGCTCGTGCCTGAAGCTCGACGCGGACGTGTGCCGCGTCGCGAGCGGCGGCAACCGCTGCTTCGCCACGCTGTGCTCGGACCTGGCCCCCGCGTTGATCGTGCTGGACGCGCGGGTGACGCTGGTCGGACGAGAAACGCGCGTGCTGCGTCTCGAGGAACTGTACAGCGACGACGGCATCGCACCGTTCAACACCAGAGGCGAGATCCTGACGAGCGTCGACGTTCCCGAGCGGGGAGTATTCTCCCGCTACCGGAAGTTCCGCATCCGCGACTCCTTCGATTTTCCGGAGGTGGGGGTGGCCGTGGCCATCGCCGACACCGGAGAGAAGCTCGACGTGACGGTCGCGGTGACGGCGGTCGCACCCTCCATACCGGTGTTTCGCGAGCAGGTGACGCGCGACCGGCTCCCCGGTGTTGCCGAGACCGTGTACGCCGCGGTCAAGCCCATGGATACGCTCTTCTTCCCCCCCGCGCACCGCAAGAGTGTTGCGCGCAACTTCATGCTCCGCATGTTCGATGAATTTCTCGCTGCTCGATAGCATCCTGCGCACCGACGGGGGCGTCCTGGTGACGATCACGGGCGCGCGCGGTCACACCTACAAGAAGACCGGCCAGCAGGCGCTCTACGCCCCGGGCCGGATCGAGCCCGTGCACGGCAACCTCGGCGCGCTGTGCGCCGACCAGGAGATCATGGCACGGGCCGCGGACGCACGCTCGTCCGGAAGACCCCTCGCGATCACGATCGACACGACCCGGCCCATGGACGAACTGATGGGTTCGGGAACCGGTTGCGGCGGCGAACTCGAACTCCTGCTCGAACCGGTCGACCGCGAACACAAGCGAACCTACGCGCGGCTCGATTCTCATCTGAAGGCGGGCCCGCCGGTGTTTCTCGTGCACGAGATCGAAACCGGCGAACTGCGCATCGAGGAGCACGAGCCGGAGCGCGACGCCGCCCGTCACGTCGAACACATCCGACCCCTGACTCCGCTCGTGCTGTACGGAGCCACCCCCCTCGCGCGCCGGCTGGCGGCGCTGGCCGCGGACATGGACTTCGCCGTGCAACTCGCCGACTGGCGCGAGGCGTTCCTCGATCTCTTCCGGGGCATGCCGGGGCTGGAGATTCGAGCCGGGGCCTTCTCGCCGCCTGCCCACGCGTGCGTGGTGGTCATGTCGCACAGCTACGAACGCGACCTGGTTGCGCTGCGCGCCGCGCTGCGCGCCGGCTGTCGCTACATCGGTCTCCTGAGTTCGCGGAGCCGCCGCGACCGCATGTTCGAATCACTCCCTTCCGACGAAATCCCCTCGGAGTCGCTGTCGCGCGTGCACTCGCCGGTCGGGCTCGACATCGGTGCTGAAACCGATGCCGAGATCGCGGTGAGCATCATGGCCGAGATCATCGGCTGCGTGCGATCGTGATCACCGGCGTGGTACTCGCGGCCGGCCGCGGTGAACGCTTCGGGTCGGACAAACTCCTCGGCGATCTCGGCGGGCGACCGCTGGTCTGGCACGCGGTCAACAACGCGGTCGCGTCGTCCCTCGACGACGTCGTCGTCGTGGTGGGAGACCCGGGCTGCAGCGTGGAGAGCGCGATCCAGGCCGCGTTCGGCACCTGCCGGCGCGTTTCCGTCGTCCACAACCCCGGCGCGGAACGCGGGCATCTGACGTCGGTCAAGGCGGGCCTGCGCGCGCTGCCGGACAGCGCCCGCGCGGCCGTCATCATTCTCGGCGACATGCCGCTCGTCGGTGCCGCGATCATCGACCGGCTCCTCGACGCGCACCGCCGCACCGGCGGCTTCGTGGTTCCCCTGTGCGGGAAGACATGGCGCCACCCGCGTGTGATTCCCGCCGCACATTTCGGTGATTTTCTCGCGCTCGATGACGACGCGGGCGGCGGGGTCGTGTTCGAGCGATTCCGCGACGAGGTGCTCGCGCTCGCGGTGGGAGAAACCTGGAACTACCTCGACGTGGATACCGCCGACGACCTGGTGCGCGCCGGACGTTTCGTCCGCGACTGAACCCGCCTGGCCGGGGAAAACCGATAACATATTGTAGTTATTATGGATACAAATCCAGGGACCAGACGCAGCCAAACACAGGACTAGATGGTCCGTAATTCCGCATTGACATGGCGGGGGCGTTGCGCTCTTATCTCCGGAAAAGCGAACCATGAAGAGGCCGCTGGAAAGGTTTCGATCTATGTCGGTGGAGGACTGGACCTCGATTCCGCGAGGTCTGTGGCGTCGGGCGCCCGAGCAGGTCAAGCGGCTCGCCGTCGTTCTGGCCATCGTCGTCGCCGCGTTCGTCCCGGTACGCCATCTGCTGGTGCCGTCGGACTTCGGGCAGTACGGACACTACCGCGGGTCCGCCCTTCAGGACGCGGCGGCGATTCCCGCCGTATACGCGGGCCAGGTCGCGTGCAACGACTGTCACGACGACATCGTCGACGCCAAGGGCAAGGGCTACCACGTCAACCTTGCCTGCGAGCTCTGCCACGGCGCCGCCTTCGCCCACACCGAGAATCCCGATTCGATCGTTCCCCCGGCACCGCGGGACCGGGGTTTCTGCCCTCTGTGTCACGAGTTTCTCGAATCGCGGCCGACGGGCTTCCCCCAGATCGTCTCGGTATCGCACAACCCGCTCAAGCCGTGCATTTCGTGCCATGACCCGCACGATCCCGTGCCACCCGAAACACCGAAGGAATGCACCGCCTGCCACGCGTCCATCGCACGCAGCAAGGAGTCGTCGCACCACGTGTACCTGGAGTGCACTCGATGCCACGAAGCCCCCGAGGAGCACCGTGTGGACCCGCGGGCATACCTTCCGGGCAAGCCGGCAACACGGGAGTTCTGCGGCGAGTGTCATGCGAAAGACGCAGACAGCGGCACCGATATTCCACGCGTCGAGATGGAAACGCACGGCGAACGCTACGTGTGCTGGCAGTGTCACTATCCGCATCATCCGGAGGCCAACTGATGAACGACCTGCAGACGAAGAACGACAGCGCGCCTGCGGGCACGGAACTTCCGCGCCGCGATTTCATCAAGAAGGCGTTGTGCGCCCTCGCCGCCCTGCTGGTTCCCAGGACACTCGTGGCCAGCAGCAAGGAGCTGGCGAGTGCCCCCGAAATAGTGCTGGCCAACGGCTACAAGCCCGGCGAGCACTACTGGGGGATGGGAATCGACACGAGCAAGTGCATCGGGTGCGGCCGGTGCGTGGAGGCGTGCAAGACCGAGAACCACGTCCCGCGCACGTCGGAGTACTTCCGCACCTGGGTCGAGCGCTACCGCATCTACAAGAATGGCGAGGTGCACGTCGACAGCCCGGATGGAGCGATCAACGGGTTCCACGAGGATCCGGGAAACGGAGATGCGCTTCGGACGTTCTTCGTCCCGAAACTGTGCAATCAGTGCGACACCCCGCCGTGCGTCCAGGTCTGCCCGGTGGGCGCAACGTACAAGTCGCCGGACGGCGTGGTGCTGGTCGACGCCAGTTACTGCATCGGATGCCGCTACTGCATCCAGGCGTGTCCCTATGGCGCGCGGTTCCTGAACCCCGTCACCCACACCGCCGAGAAGTGCACGTTCTGCTACCACCGGATCACCCAGGGACTCTTGCCCGCCTGCGTGGAAGTCTGCCCCACCCAGGCGCGCGTGTTCGGTGACGTGCGCAAGAAGGCGAGCCCGTTGCAGCGCTTCCTGCGCATGAACCGTATCAACGTCCTGAAACCGTATCTCAACACGGACTCGAAGGTGTACTACGCCAATCTGGATGGAGAGGTGAACTAGGCGTGGAGACCGCGTTCAACGAGATTCAGGGCTTCATCTATCCGAACGAGATCGAGCTCCACTGGAGCATTCTCGTCGTCGT
>CAZPUV010000178.1:0-5841 GCA_964589805.1 uncultured bacterium
CGAGGTGGTTCAGCTTCAGACGCACCTGCTCCACGAGGTCCGCGCGACCGATCACGGCCCCGGCCACGATGTCGCTGTGCCCGTTGAGGTACTTCGTGCAGCTGTGCAACGAGAGGTCGAATCCCCACTCCGCCGGCCTGAAGTTCACCGGGCTCGCGAATGTGTTGTCGATCATGGAAACCAGCCCGTGTTCGCGCGCGAACTTCGCCGCCGCCGCGAGGTCGCTGACGGTCATCAACGGATTGGCGATCGCCTCGACGTAGATGGCCTTCGTATTGGATCGGAGTTTCGCCTTCCACGACTGGGCGTCCGTTCCGTCGATCATGTCGTACTCGATGCCGAACTTCTCGAAGTCGTGCGCGATGAACGTGTGGGTGCCCCCGTACAGGCCGTCCTGCACCAGCAGATGGTCGCCCTGGGACAGGATGGTGAGCAATGCGGTCGAGATGGCTGCCATGCCGCTCGAGGTGACGAGGGCGGCTTCCGCGTTCTCGAGCGCGCTGAGCTTCTCGTGAAGCGCAATGTGGTTCGGCGTGTTGTTGAGACGGATATAACGGACGTCGTGATACGTGCCCTCCTCGCCGCGCGTCTCGTACATCGCGGTCTGGAAGATGGGCACGACGATCGCGCCGTCGCGTCGCGGGCGTGGCTCGCCTGCGTGAATGACCCTGGTATCGATGTGATTTGTTCCCATGGAGGCCTCCTGGTGACCACCGGACCGTACTCGCGCTGGAGGGAGTGATCGGAAAGCTATACAATACAGGCGCGGACGATTCATTGACAAGGCGCACGCGCGATGTCCTCCCCGTCAACCAGCCCCGGAATGAAGCCCGTGGAATACCACGCCCGGGACGGGCGTTCGATCTCCGCGCAGCGAGGGACGTTTTCCGTTCCCATGCGGCGCTCCCGCGCGGATGCCGGGCGCGTGGACCTCGCCTTCGTCCGTCTCCCGGCGGTGGAGAGAGCCCGCGCACGCAACGCCATCCTGTTCCTGACCGGCGGCCCGGGGCTGTCGGGCATCGCGGCCGGCCGGGGCCGGCTCTTCGATCTGTTCGACGCGCTGCGGACGGCCGGCGACGTGATCCTCCTCGACCAGCGCGGGTGCGGGGAGAGCGCGCCGTCGATCGCGTGCGACGACGCGCTCCGAATACCGATGGACCACGCCATCACGCGGGAAGGATTCACCGCCGCGGGGATCGATGCCATGCGCGCCTGTGCTTCCGGTCTCGCAGGACGCGGGATCGACCTCGCGGGCTTCAACGCCGCAGAGAGCGCGGACGACGTGGCGGATCTGATCCGCGCGCTCGGGTACCGGCGCGCGGGATTGCTCGGGTGGAGTTACGGATCGCATCTCGCCATGGCGGTGATGCGGCGCCACCCGGAGCTGGTGGAACGCGCCGTGCTCGCGGGACCGGAGGGACCGGATCAGACCTGGAAACTCCCGTCGCGGGTTCACCGGCAACTCGACCGGCTGTCGTCACGGGCGAACTTCGACGCCGCGCGGGTGGTTGGCGACACGCTCTCGCGCGTGGATGCGGAACCGGTGCGCGTGGCCTGGCCGGGTGGGACGGGTGTTGCGGTGATCGGGCGCTTCGATGTCGAATGGGTGCTTGCGGAAGCGCTCTCCGATACGCGGGCCCTGAAGCGCCTCCCCGCGGTTCTGACGCGAATGGCAGCCGGCGACTTCTCCGTGCTGGCGGACGACCCGCTCCTGCGCGCGTTAATGGAAGAACTACGGGGTGGCCTGTTCGTCTCCCCGCTGCGCTACTGCGCGGACTGCGCGTCCGGTGCGAGCAGCGAGCGCCTGGCGCGCATCGAAACCGAGGCGCGCGCGTTGCCGCTCGGCCGGACCATCGACTGGCCGTTTCCGGAAATCTGTGCGGCGTTCGAACATCCGGATCTCGGTGACGGGTTCCGCGCGCCGCTTCGATCCGACGTGCCCGTGCTGTTCGTCACCGGCACCCTCGATTGCCGGACCCCGGTCGAGAATGCGGACGATCTCGCTTCGGGATTGACGGGCGCGCACCGCCTGGTGGTCGAAGACGCCGGCCACGGCGACCTCCTGGTGCCGCGCGCGGTCGGCGACGCGGTGACGCGGTTCTTTCGCGACGGGGAAGCCGTGACGCAGCGAGTGGCCTCCGACATTCCCTTCGTCCCCGACCCGGCCCCCGCCACACTGATCTACGACGGTGAGTGCGCGTTCTGCATCCGCCAGGTCGAGCGCCTGCGCCGCCGGGCGGGAGATCGGATCGTGTTCGTGCCGTTCCAGAGCGCGGGCGCACATTTCGGCGGCATCGACCGCAAAGAACTGGCGCGCGCCGTTCATCTCGTGGGCGCGGACGGGACCGTGGTCTCCGGCGCGGCGGCGGTTCTCCGGGCGGCCTCGTCCGGCTCCGCGCTCGCGCGTCTCTGTGCAGCCGCGTACCGCCGGGTGCCCGGCTTCCGGCCGCTGGCGGAGGCCGTCTATCGCCTGATCGCCCGCCATCGGGGCCGTCTCGGCGGCTGAAGCGCTATGCCGCCGGGCCACGCCGGTCGCGGTCGCGTTCCCATTCGCGCTTGTCGAGGTGGCCGGCGATGAGAAGACCGATACCGATGAAGAGGGGAATCAGGCCCCACATGCCGGTGCTGGTCCCGTCTTCCATCCACATGGCAATGGTCAGCGCGAGGCCGATGCCGGTCAGGACGAGACCGTTGGCGCGCCGGTTGGAGTAGCGGGGCCGCTCGACGGGAGGTGTTTCCATCGGTACGGGGAGACCTTTCTCCATGGCGAGCACGCGCTCGCGGTGCTCGAACTCCTTGCGACGTCCTCCCACGATGATCGCGGTGATCGCGATCAGGATGCCGCCCATCACGGCGAGAATGGGAATGGAGAGAGCAATGGTTTCCGCTTCGATTCTGCCAAAGAGTGGCATGACGTGCTTCCTTTCGGGACGGGGTTCCTCTATCGTCGTCGGGTGCAGGGGCGCCGGTGTGCGGCGCCCTGGCGAATTCACTCCGTGGGACCGGCCCACCGTCCGGGGCGTTTCAACTTTTCTCGGACGGCGGTGAACCGGCCGGATTCCGGGAAGCCCCGGAAATAGATGAAACGGACCCCCCCGGATCGCGGTCTCAGCCGGTGGAGACAATCGCGGTGCCCAACCAGCAGGACTCGGAACTCGTCGCGCGGTCGCTCCGGGGTGACGAACGGGCGTTCCGCGACCTCCTCGCCCGCCACCACGGGGTGGCGTACGCCGTGGTGAGGGCGATCATGGGGGACCGCGACGACGTGGAAGATGTCATGCAACTTGTTTATTTAAAGGCATATAAGGGGTTGGGGAGCTTCCGGGGGGAGGCGAAGTTCTCCACCTGGCTCTACCAGATCGCCCGCCGCGAAGCCATCGACGCCGTCTCGAGGCGCCGGATCGAGACCGCCGACATCGAGACGGTCAACCTGGTGGCGCGGCCGGCCGACGCGGCCGACACCTCGCTTCGGGAACGCGACGCGCGGGAGCGGCTCGAGGCGGCGATGGGTGAGATCGACGAGACCTGCCGGACCGCGATCGAACTGCGCTACATGGCGGAGAAGTCGTACGCCGAGATCGCCGGGATCATGGGCCTGCCTGAAGGAACCGTGAAGACGCACGTCCACCGGGGCAAACTGGAGCTGAAGCGGATTCTGTCGCGCCCGGACCGGGTGGCGCGGACCGCCGAGAAACGATGAACAACCGCTGCGCGCATATCGAGTCGCTTCTGCCCGCGTTCGTGGAAAACGAACTCGGCCCGGATGACGTCGCCGGAGTGCGCGCGCACCTCGAGTCGTGCGACGCGTGTCGCGCCGCGCTCGCGATGTTCACGACACTCGAGGAGTCGCTGCTTTCGCGCCGCTCCGAAGTTCCCCCGGTGGAGCGCTTCCTGCCGGCGTTCGCCGCGGATCACGTCGGCGCGCGCGCGGCATCTCCGATGCTGCGTGCGTTCCGGGCGATGATGAGCGCGCCCGGCGTTGCGATCGTGCTCGCGATGTGGGTGGCCATGCTGACCTTCCACTTCCGCGTGCCGATCGGTGACACGCTCTCGCGTTCCACGCCGGAGCGCCTCACCGGCGGCATCGATCGCCTCGCGGATCTCCTCGTGACGGCGACCAATGGCGACGTGTGGATGCTGATCGGGGTGTTCTCGGTCGTCGCGTTCGCCGTCGTCGCCTCCATGGGCGCCGTGACGCTCCGCTACATCCGCCACTGATACAGGGCCGCGCGGGTCCCGCCGGCCTCGCGGCCCGAAGCTACTTCCTTCGCGTGTAGTTCCGCAGGTAGTCGGGGAGGGCGATGCCCTCGGTGAGCGCGGGGTCGGCGATCGCGTCGCCGGTACCCTCGAGGAACGGCAGGACACCCGCCCAGTAGCCCGTCGCGTAGTCGTCCTCTTCGTCCAGCGGCGGACCGGTGCGGACCTTCGCAGACGCCTCTTCGATGGGCATTTCGAGCACCAGTGTCGCGGCCATCTCCTGCTCACTGGGAAGCCGGCAGTCGTCCCACCGCCCCGGTATCAGATGCTCGACGAGCGCGCGCAGCGCGTCCATCTTGGCACCCGGCTCCGCGACGGTCCGCGCGCGACCCAGCAGCATCACCGAGCGGTAGTTCATCGAGCTGTGGAACGCCGAGCGCGCGACCACCAGTCCGTCGGCCAGTGTCACGGTGAGACAGACGTCGACGCCCTCGTCGAGTGTCGTGAGCATGCGGCTCGCCGCGGAGCCGTGGATGAGCACGCGGTCGCCGTCGCGCGCGTACAGCGTGGGAATCACGAACGGCTGGCCGTCCACGACGAAGCCGACGTGGCAGACGAGTCCCTCGTCGAGGATGGCGTCGATGGTGGCGCGGTCGTAGTGGCCGCGTTTGGGAAGCCGGCGTACGCGCGTCCGGTCGCTCGGACCTGGAGGTTTCATGCCTCTAATCTATCAGCCGGGGGCAGGAGTCCGCCACCGGACATTCGTCGCACAGGGGCTTGCGCGCCGTGCAGCAGCGGCGGCCGTGCCAGGGGATGCGATGCGAGAGCGAGATCCACGTGTCCCCGGGAAAGATCGCCATCATGTCCTGTTCGACCTTGTCCGGATCCCGGTTGGTCGAGAAGCCCATGCGGTTCGAAAGGCGCAGCATGTGCGTGTCGACGACGACACCGGGCACGCCGTAGATGTTGGCGAGAATCACGTTCGCGGTCTTGCGCCCCACACCGGGGAGCTTGACGAGATTCTCCATGGTGTCCGGCATCTTCCCGCCGAAGTCGTCGGCCAGCATCCGGCACGCCTTCTTGATGGCTCTGGTCTTGTTGTTGAAGAAGCCGGTGCTCCGGATCTCGTCCCGGAGGACCTCGTCGGGCGTGTTCAGATAGTCCTGCGGTGTCCGGTACTTCCTGAAGAGCGCGGGTGTGACCATGTTGACGCGCGCGTCGGTGCACTGTGCGGCGAGAATCGTCGCGACCAGCGCCTCCAGCGCGCTGGTGAAGTCCAGCTCGCACCGCGCATCCGGATACGCCTCCTCCAACCCGCGCAACAGCCGCAGCGCCCGCCGCTGAAGTTCGGGGGTTACCCGCACCGACGGAACCCCGCCGGTCCGTGATGCCGGTTTCTTCGCCTTCCCCGCCGGCCGAGTGGACACCCGCGCCTTCGTCTTCGACGAACGCGTCCGTGTCGTCTTCGACTCCACCCGTGTCTTGGCTCGCCGCTTCGAGGTCGAAGCTATCTGGTTCCGACGCTTGTGCAGGAAAACACTCCGGATGAACGGGTCAACGAACGACTCGAACGGGAACTCTACCTGACAACCCCTCCGGGGAGTCTGGTATACTTCCGGCTGCCGACCGGTAATGGTAGGAGTA
>CAZPUV010000179.1:0-1719 GCA_964589805.1 uncultured bacterium
CGCGGCTCGTGCAGGTCGCGACCGCGCCGACCCAGGCCTCGGACGTCGACGTGGACCCGAACGCGCTGTTCGGGCTGCCCCGCCCCAACACGGCGGCCAAGGCGACCGACCACCTCTCCGACGTCGACCCGACGGGCGAGTACATCGCCGCGGGCGGCAAGCTGGCCACCGTGATCCCGGTGCACTCTTTCAGCAAGATGCTGAAGGCCATCGAGGACAAGGCGTTCGAAGGTGACGTGGACGGGATCCCGGTTCTCAAGTACGACGCCGTGATGGCGGGCGAGGTTCAGAATCCGGGTCTGGGACCCTTGCACACCGAGTTCGACGGCAAGGGCTTCGCCTATACCTCCGCGTTCATCTCGTCGGAAATCGTCAAGTGGAACGTGGGGACCTGGGAAGTCGTGGACCGCATCCCGGTGTACTACTCGATCGGTCATCTCATGGTTCCCGGCGGCGACACGATGAAGCCGTGGGGCAAGTACGTGATCGCGCTGAACAAGGTGACCAAGGACCGCTATCTACCGACCGGTCCGGAACTCACCCAGTCCGCGCAGCTGATCGACATCGAGAGCGGCAAGCTGACCATGCTGCTCGACTTCCCCACCATCGGCGAGCCGCACTACGCGCAGGCCATTCCCGCGGACATCGTGATGAAGAACTCCAAGAAGTACTTCGATCTGTCCGCCAACCAGCACCCGGCCGCGATCAAGAGCGAGGCCGAGGCGCGGGTCGAGCGCAAGGGCACCGACGTGCATGTGTACATGTCGACGATCCGGACGCACTTCATGCCCGACAATATCGAGGGCGTCAAGGTCGGAGATACGGTCTACTTCCACATCACCAACCTCGAGCAGGACTGGGACGTTCCCCACGGATTCGCCGTTCTCGGCAACCAGAACGCGGAACTCCTGGTCATGCCGGGTCAGACGCGAACGCTCACCTGGAAGCCCGTGAAGGAAGGGGTGTTCCCGTTCTACTGCACGGACTTCTGCTCGGCGCTCCACCAGGAGATGTCGGGTTACGTGCGTGTATCGCCGAAGGGCTCGAACGTCCAGATTTCGTTCAACAAGGTCTAAGCAACACAACCCTGGCCCACCGGGAGGGGCGAAACCTCTCCCGGCGGCCGGGGATCGGCACGAGGAAGGACAAGGGGCAGGCATGAGCAAGCCACGGACGATTTCCAGGGCATCGGCGGCTGCGATGGCAGCGACCGCGGTGATGCTGCTGGGCGTCTTCGTCTTTCCCCTGTGGGTGATCAAGCTGCAGGCGCCCCAGTACCCGCAGGGGCTCGGCATTCATATCTACATCAACAAGATCGACGGCGCCGCCCCCCACGATCTCCAGAACATCAACGGGCTCAATCACTACATCGGCATGAAGAAGATCGTGCCCGGTGAGATCCCCGAGCTGCGCTTCATGCAGTACTTCGCCATCGGGCTCGCGTTACTCGCGGCCGCCGTGGCTGTGGCCCGCCGCCGCTGGGCACTCCTTACGTGGGTGATCCTCGCTGTGGTATTGTCTGGAATCGGTCTTTACGACTTCTATAAGTGGGAATACGACTATGGCCATAATCTCAGCCCGGATGCCGCCATCAAGATCCCGGGCATGTCCTACCAGCCGCCGATGTTCGGAAGCAAACAGCTTCTCAACTTCCACACGACCGCATGGCCGGGAGTGGGCGGCATGATGGCCATGCTCGGAGTCGCGCTCGCGGTGCTG
>CAZPUV010000179.1:1729-5837 GCA_964589805.1 uncultured bacterium
GGCGCCCGGGGAGCGCGCGCACCGAACGGGCGGCAGAGATGCATCGCGCCGCCATCGTCATTCCCGTGAGCGCCCTGCTTCTGATCGCCGCCGGTTGCACGAAGGAACCCCAGAGGATCGCGTTCGGCACGGACACGTGCGAATACTGCGCCATGACCATCGCGAACCAGCGCTACGGGGCGGCGTTCGTCACGTCGAAGGGCCGCACCCACAAGTTCGACTCCGTCGAATGCCTCGTGGAATCGAGGTTCCCGGGAGAGAAGTTCGCCGACACGGAGACACACGGTTTCTACGTGGTCACCTATGAGTCACAGGGTGCGCTCCGCGAGGCGTCGAGCGCCACGTTCCTCGTTTCCGAAGGGATGCCCAGCCCGATGGGCGCCAATCTGACCGCATTCGCGTCGCAGGAGGATGCCGCGCACGTGCAGCACATCAAACAGGGCGAGATCCTCGACTGGGAGGGCGTCAATGCCTACCTCAGGGAGCGTCGCGACATCTAGGGACCGGGAGGGCGAAAGCGCCATGGCCGCTGGCGCGTTCAGACGCATACTCGCAGAAGAACCGTTCCGCAAGTCGCCCGCGGGGGTGCGTACACAGCGCCGGCCCGGGGGGGCGAAGCGCGTTTCGGTCCTTCTCCTTGCCGCCGCGGCAACACTTGTCTGCGGAACCTGGATGAGCAACGCCGCCACGATCCGGGTTGGCAGCGGCGAGCGCTGCACCACCGTTGCTTCCGCACTCGCTCTGTCCGCACCCCGCGACACGGTCCTCGTAACATCCGGCCTCTACACCGAGTACAATCTGACCGTCGACAAGCCGATCGTCCTCCTGGGCGTGGGAGACCCGGTGATCGACGCGCTCGAACAGGGTGAGATCATCACCGTGACCGCGTCCGGCGTGACCATAGAGGGTCTCACGCTGCGCAACGTCGGCACCTCCTTCGTGGAGGACCGGGCCGCGCTCCGCCTGCGCCAGGTCAAACACGTTCGGGTGGAGAACAACCGGCTCGAGAAGGCGTTCTTCGGCATCTACGTCGAACATTCGGACAGCGTGCTCGTGCGTGGCAACACGCTTACCGGCCCGTCCACGCGCGAGGCAACGACCGGAAACGGCATCCACCTCTGGTACTCGAAACACGCCCGCATCGAGAACAACCAGATCAGCGGGCACCGGGACGGCATCTACTTCGAGTTCGTCGAGAAGAGCGATGTCTCAGGCAATGTGAGCACCCACAACCTGCGCTATGGCCTGCACTTCATGTTCTCGCACGAGAATGCATATTACGACAATCGCTTCTCCGAGAATGGAGCCGGTGTGGCGGTCATGTACACGCGCAAGGTCATCATGCGGCGAAACGTCTTCGAGAACAACTGGGGCCCGAATGCATACGGGCTCCTGCTCAAGGACATCAATGACAGTGACATCGAGCAGAATCAGTTCCTCGGCAACACCGTCGCACTCTACGCCGAGGGCTGCGACCGCCTTCGCGTCGCAGACAACGATTTCCAGCGGAATGGCTATGCGGTTCGCATCATGGCCAACTCGATGGACAACCTGTTCACGATGAACCGCTTCCGGGACAACGCCTTCGACGTGGTCACCAACAGCCGGCAGAATTTCAGCGTTTTCGAATCCAACTACTGGAGCGAGTACCGTGGCTACGACCTCGACAACGACGGCGTTGGAGACGTTCCCCACCACCCCGTGCGGCTCTTCGCGCTCCTCGTCGAGAAAGCGCCTCCGGGAATCGTGCTGATGAACAGCCTGTTCGTGACGCTGATCGACACGGCGGAACGCGTCATGCCCGTATTCACGCCCGAAACCCTGGTCGATTCGCGCCCGCTCATGTCGCCGGGCGGCATCGACACCAGTATTCGGCGTCCAGAGGAACAACGATGATTCGGATACAGCACCTGCACAAGTCGTTCGACGAACTGAAGGTTCTCGACGACGTGTCCCTCGAAATCCGGCGCGGAAGCGTCACGGCAGTGCTCGGGCCCAACGCGTCCGGAAAATCGACGCTGATCAAGTGCATCCTCGGGCTGGTCAATCCCGACCGCGGGAAGATCGTGGTCGACGACGAGCCCATCGCCGGACGCTGGCACTACCGCGGGAAGATCGGCTACATGCCCCAGATTGCGCGCTTCCCGGAAAATCTGACCGTCGACGAGCTCTTCTCTATGGTCCGCGACCTTCGTGAGGACGTCGCGGATGTGGACATCGAACTGTTCGCGCGCTACGAGCTGGGGGCGATCGCAAAGAAGCGCCTGGGAACCCTCTCCGGGGGTACGCGCCAGAAGATCCTGGCCTCGCTGGCGTTCCTGTTCTCGCCGCGCATCCTCATTCTGGACGAGCCCACCGTGGGTCTGGATCCCGTGGCGACGACCATCTTCAAGGACAAGATCCGCAAGGAGCGCGCGGCGGGAAAGAGCGTTCTCCTTTCCTCCCACCTGGTCAACGAGGTCGAGGAGCTGGCCGACCACATCGTCTATCTGCTCGATGGAAAGCCGTTCTTCGACGGCAGCATGGAGGAGATCAAACAGGTCACCGCGGAAGCGCGTCTCGATCGCGCTTTGGTTCGCATCACGGAGACGGCGAAGGAGGCGGACCATGGGACACGCGGGTAAGATCCTCCGCTACGAACTCCACAACATGATCCGGAGCAAGTGGCTCGTGGGCATCGCGGCCATGCTCTTCATCGTGACCGAGGTTCTCTTTCGCTTCGGAGGCGACCCGGGCAAGACCGTGACGAGCCTGATGAACGTGGTGCTCGTGATCGTCCCGCTCCTGAGCCTCGTGCTCGGCACCATCTACTTCTACAACTCACGCGAGTTCAACGAACTGCTCCTGGCCCAGCCGGTGAACCGGACCAGCATCTACCTCGGCAAGCTGGTTGGATTCTCGGGCGCTCTGTGCCTCGCCTTTGTCGTCGGCCTGGGGCTCCCCTTCCTGATCCACTCGTTCGGCCTGCGCGCCTACGCCGGCAAGCTGCTCACTCTGCTGGCCGTGGGATGCTGTTTCGTCGTGATCTTCGCGTCACTCGCGTTCTACGCGGCGACGCGCTTCGAGGACCGCATCAAGGGGCTCGGCGCAACCCTCGTGGCGTGGTTCGCCCTGGCCGTCGTCTGGGACGGAGTCATCCTTCTGTTCGTGCACCTGTTCCGCCAGTACCCCTACGAGCCGGGCCTTCTCGCCCTCGTGTTTCTCAACCCCATCGACCTCGGGCGTATTCTCATTCTGCTGCAGCTCGACATCTCCGCGCTCATGGGTTACACCGGGGCCGTGTTCCGCAACATCTTCGGGACCGAGACCGGAACGCTCCTCTCCGCGGGCGCGATGGTCGTCTACGCCGCCGTTCCCGTGATGCTGGGGCTGCGCACATTCCGCCGGAAGGACTTCTGATAATTGACGTTCTTTGGGTTGCCCAACCCAACCGTTTTTCCTATTATATAGGGGCCCGGCTTCAGCCGGGCCTCTTCGGGTTTTACCCGCCATCACAAACGCACGCTGTCGGGCCGCCCGTGCTTCGACATCACCCGTTGCCGGGCATCGTTGTCCGCTCACAGTTGAACCGAAGTCCTGCGCCGCCGGCACCGGTCCGGCGCCCCATCGACCGTCCGCCGCACCAGACGGCGAACAGACGGAAGGAGACCCGATGATTCGGAAGACCCGGATCGAGCCTCGAAAGTTCCGCGCGTTCACGCAGCGCGATATCGACAAGATTCCCCAGCTCCGCCATCTCGACGCCGACAAACGTCTGCGCATGAAGGCGGTGGCGAGCGTTCTGCCGTTCCGGGTGAACGAGTACGTTCTCGACGAACTGATCGACTGGAATCACATCCCGCACGACCCGATATTCCAGCTCACGTTCCCTCAGGAAGGGATGCTGCGCTCCGCGGATCTGAAGCGCATGGTCGATCTGCTCAAGAGGGAAGCGCCTGCCGACAAGGTGAAGAAGACGGCGCGCGAGATCCAGATGGGACTCAATCCGCATCCGGCCGGGCAGATGGAGCTGAACGTTCCCATGCTGGAAGGGAAACCCGTGCCCGGCCTGCAGCACAAGTACCGCGAGACCGTGCTCGTGTTTCCGAGCCAGGGACAGACCTGTCAC
>CAZPUV010000180.1:0-2613 GCA_964589805.1 uncultured bacterium
GCGTTCGCCGCCACGGTGGCCGATGCGACGGCGCTCGTCCTCAACAGCGCCGGCCTCGCGCGCACGAAGCGCCTCCACGGGGCCATCGTCCTGTCGCACGAACGCTCACGCTTCGACCTCGACTACGGCGGCGGCCCGGGCGGGAGCGAGGTCGGCACGTCGAGCCTGCAGTTCGCCGGGGCGGCGCTCCCGATTCCGGTACTTCGCGGCAGCCTCGTCCCCGCCATCTCCGTGCACCGCGCCTTCTCGAGCGTGCGCGACATGGTCTACTCGCGCGACAACATCCGCGACGGCCGCCGGGAGAACTACTCGCTCCAGCAGAGAGGTGCGACGTACGCATACTCGCTCGGAGTGGGCACGGACCTCTCACCCGCTCTCTCCGCGGGGTTGTCCGTCTTCCTGCTCGACGGCCGGATCGACGGCCTCCACCAGTCCGACTGGCAGCCCCTGGTCACCAACCCGAGCACGCGCACGTTCGTGCTCGAAGACGTCGAGTCTGCCGTGAGCGGATACGGAGCGCGCGTTGGCGCCATGCTCTATCTGCACGAGCGCGCCCGCATCGGTTTTCAATTCAGCTCGCCCACGGTCATCAACGTGAGTTCCGTTCGCCTGCGCGAGGAGACACGCCAGGTCGACAACAACGTCGGTCTCTTCACGCGCGAGCACGGCGATGCCCGAACGGAGTACATCCTGCCTTACCGGGTCGACGGAGCCGTGGCCGTTCCCGTGCACGCGTTCCTGTTCAGCGCGCAGATGAGCTACGCGAACTGGCGCGAGTCCGGCATAGACGGAAGGCGCATCCTCACGCAACGAGGCGATTTCGTCCTCGATCGTGTCGTATCCCTGTCCGCTGGCGTCGAATGGACCGTTCCCTGGCTGCCGTTACGCGTCCGGGCCGGCTACGAGCGCGCACCGAGTCCGCTGAAGTACCTCCAGACCGACCGCGTGGAGAACGACTCGCTGGCCCGGGTTCGGACCCAGTCGGGTCGCACGCGCGTGTCCGCGGGCGCCGGCGTACTGGTGTGGCGGTCGATCGTCGTGGACGCCGCGTTCACGCTCACCAGCGGCACGCGCGAGTCCGAACTCCTGCGCGACGAATTGCGCGCGTCCTCATTGTCGCTGGCCGGTTCCTACTGGTTCTGAGCACTCAGGGTTTGCGTGAGGTGCCGGAAAGCAGCGCCAGGTATGCTTCGTCCAGGCGGGCCATGATGTCCTCGCTCAGCCCCCCGCCATCCTCCAGCAGCCGGTGGTAGTACTCCTCGAAGTAGCGACAGAGCGAAACCTGGCGGTTCTCTATCTGTGCTTCGACGAGACGCTCCGCCTCCTCGCGATGCCGTGCGAACTCCGGATCGCTCTCCTCGCGCTTCTTGACGTTGTGGAAGTACTCGTTCAGCAGACCGAGCCAGTACTTGTCGTGCTCCCCGCTATTGTCGAAAACACAGCCCGGGCGGTCGAGGAAGCAGTACCCGTATACGAGATACGTGCAGTGGAGCATCCCCTGCAGGAAGAAGCGCCGGAAGCAGTCGGGACTGGTTTCCGCCAGCCGGCACGGCAGCTGGCACTCGCGGCACAGTTGCTCGCGATCCCCCCCGTAGACGTAGGGGGCGTCGGGGATCTTTATCTCGGGGCGGCCCATGCCCGGCGGCACTGCATGAAACGTGCCCGCCGGGACCGCTTCACCCCTCGGCGGTGGCGTTCGTCAGCCGCCGGTAGGCCTCCCTGGCGGCCTCCTGTTCCGCGTACTTCTTCGTCTTTCCCGCGCCCTGGCCGAGAATGCTGCCCTTCACGACCACCTCCACGATGAACTCCTTGTCGTGGTCGGGCCCCGTGGCGGAGTGCACCCGGTAGCGCGGCGGCACCTTGTGCAACGCCTGGATGTACTCCTGCAGGAGGCTCTTGTAGTTGATCGACTCTTCCTTGTATACGACCTCGTTCAGGTTGTCCGGAAGCACGGTGAGAATGCAGCGCCGCGCGGCTTCGAAGCCGCCGTCTATGAACACGGCGCCGAAGACCGCTTCCAGCGTGTCCGACAGAACGCTGTCCATCGTGCTGACACCGGCCCGCTGCGCGTTGTCGCTCACGAGCACGAACGCGCCCAGGTTGATCTTCTTGGCCAAATGCGCGAGCACCTGTTTGCTGACCACGACGGACTTCATCTTGGTCAGCTCCCCTTCCGACTTGTCCGGGTACCGATGATAGAGATAGTCATTCACCACCAGGGACAGGACGGAGTCGCCGAGAAACTCCATGCGCTCGTTCGATCGCGAGACGCTGCTCGACTCGTTGTTGGAGTAATACGATCGGTGCATCAGCGACGCTGTCAGAACCGCCCGGTCGCGGAACCGGTGGCCGATCGTCGCCTCGAGCGAGCCGAGGCGCACCGGGTCGACCGGCGGCAGTGCACCGCGCTTCCCGGCGAATCGCGAAAGGAACCTGCGGAAGGCGCCGCGCACGAGTCTGCTTCTAGGCGTCGTGGAATCGACGCACGATGAGGGATACGTTATGGCCGCCGAACCCGAACGCGTTCGAAAGCGCGACGTCGATCCGCTTCCTGCGCGCCTCGTTCGGCACGTAGTCGAGGTCGCACTCCGGGTCGGCGTGCTCCTGGTTGAT
>CAZPUV010000180.1:2623-5828 GCA_964589805.1 uncultured bacterium
ATCAGGCCGTCGCGGATGGCGAGAACGCACAGGATCAGCTCCACCGCCGCGGCGGCGCCCAGCAGGTGCCCGACCATCGACTTGGTCGAACTCACGGCCAGCCGGCGCGCATGCTCGCCGAAGACAGCCTTGATGGCCGCCGTTTCGCTCGCGTCGTTCAGCTGCGTGCTCGTCCCGTGCGCGTTGACGTAGTCGACGGCATCCGCGGGGAGACCGGACACGTCGAGGGCCGCCTTCATGGCGCGAACCGCTCCCTCGCCGTTGGGCGCGGGAGAGGTCATGTGGTGCGCGTCACCGGTCAGGCCGATGCCGACGATCTCGCCCAGGATGGGTGCACCGCGACGGCGCGCGTGCTCGAGTTCCTCGACCATCAGAATGCCGGCGCCCTCTCCCATGACGAACCCGTCACGATCGCGGTCGAATGGACGCGAGGCGCGTTCGGGATCGTCGTTGCGCCGCGACATCGCCTTGGCGGAACAGAAGCCGGCAAACGACATGGGCGTCACGGCGGCCTCCGCGCCCCCGGTGAGCACGGCGTCCGCCAGACCGGCGCGGATGAGCATGAAGGCGTCGGCGATGGCGTTCCCACCCGACGAACAGGCCGAGACGGTGGTGAAGTTGGGACCTCGGAGGTTCATCGCGATCGACACGTAACCCGACGTCATGTCCGAAATCATCATGGGAATGAAGAACGGGCTGACCTTGTCCGGCCCGCGCTGGAGGAGAATCGCGTGCTGCTTCTCGAATGTCGCGATTCCTCCGATGCCCGACCCGATCACGACGGCGACACGATCCCGGTCCAGCCGGTCGAAGTCGATACCCTCCACCGCCTGGCGCGCGGCCGCCATGGCCATGTGTACCACGCGGTCGGTCCGCTTGGAGTCCTTGACGTCCATGACCTCCGCGGGGTCGAAGTTGCGCACCTCGGCGCCGATCCGCGTGGTGTAGGCCGAGGCATCGAACGCCTCGATCGTCGAGACCCCGCTGCGCCCCTTGATCACGGCGTCCCACGTCTCCGCCGTGGTGTTGCCGCAACCGGTCACCAGACCCACGCCGGTGATCACGACTCTTCTGGTTCCCTGTTCACCCATGACTGTACATCCGGTCGGCCCCCCGCGGAACCCGCGTCGCGGTCGCACGGGGCGGCCGCGGGCCCTCTCGCAGGAGTGGCCCCGTCAACCGGCCTTTGACGTGATGTAGTCTATGGCGTTCTGGACGGTCTTGATCTTCTCGGCCTCCTCGTCGGGAATATCCAGGCCGAATTCGTCTTCGAGCGCCATCACGAGTTCAACCGTGTCCAGGGAATCCGCCTTCAGATCCTCGGCAAAACGGGCCTCGTTCGTGATCTGGTCCGCATTGACGGAGAGCTTCTCTTCAATGATCTTCTTCACTTTGGCTTCGATATCCGACATATCCGTCGTTCACCTCCTGCACGGCGCTCATCGCGCCGTGATCAAGCCACCGTCGCAATTGATGACCTGGCCGGTCACATAGCTGGCCAGGTCCGACACCAGGAACATCACCACGTCCGCCACGTCCCCGGCTTCGCCGAACCTGCCCAGGGGAATGGCCTGTTTCATCTGCGTCTGAATGTCTTCCGACAGGGCGTCCGTCATCGTGGTGCGGATGAACCCCGGAGCCACCGCGTTCACGCGCACGCCCCTCGTCGCAAATTCCTTCGCGAGCGACTTCGTCATGCCGATCAGACCCGCCTTGCTCGCCGCATAATTCGCCTGGCCGGCGTTTCCCGCCTGCCCGACCACCGACGCGATGTTCACGATGCTGCCCTCGCGCTGCTTCAGCATGGCGGGCGCGAGCACTTTCGTGAAGTTGAACGCGCCGGTCAGATTGACCCCGATCACCTGCGCCCAGTCGTCCGGCGTCATGCGAACGAACAGACGGTCCTTCGTGATGCCGGCGTTGTTCACCAGGATGTCCACCCTGCCGAAATCCGCCAGTATGCGTCCCGCCACCGCCTCGGCATCCTCGAAGGACGACACGTCACACCGGTATCCGCGCGCCGCGGTTCCCCCGCTCGCGATCTCCTCGGCCGACTGCGTCGCCGCTTCCTCGACGACGTCCACCAGCGCCACCGACGCCCCCGCCCTGGCCAGCTCCCCGGTAATCACGCGGCCGATACCGCGCGCCGCGCCTGTGATTACGGCGACCTTTCCGGTCAGGCTGAGCTTCGACTCCATCGCTTACGGTCTCCGCGCCGGCAAACGCTTTCGAGAATCCTTTTTATAACAGACGGTGGAAGGCGCCGAAAAGAGAAAGTTAAGCAGCGGCCGGAAGTGCCTCGACGGCCGCCAGCGAAACCACGTCCACACCGTCCACGATGCGTTTCATCAACCCCGCGAGAACGGCGCCCGGGCCGACCTCGAACACCGGCCCGCGATGCCCGTCCGCGAAGACCTGCATGCTGCGTGACCACCGGACCGGGCTCGAGAGCTGACGCGACAGCAGATCGACCACCGCACCTGCGTCCTTCACCACCTCGCCGGTCACGTTTGCAACCCAGGGCACTACGAGCCGGCCCGCGGGGAACCCGGACAGGAACGCGCGGAACTCGCCGACCGCCGGTTCCATGAGGGGCGAATGAAACGCGCCGCTCACGGGGAGTTTCAGCGCGCGTTTGGCGCCGCGTTCCTTGCACACCGCGCACGCACGTTCGACCGCCTCGACGTCTCCCGATATTGCGTACTGCCCCGGCGAGTTGTAGTTGGCCACCACGACCGTACCACCCGCATCGTGCACACACGCTTCCACCGTGGCTTCGTCGAGGCCGATGACGGCCGCCATCGTTCCCGGCCGCTTCACACCCGCGTCGTACATCAGCTCGCCGCGCCGGCGAACGATCCGGAGCGCATCGAGCGGATCGAAGAAACCCGCGGCCACCAGCGCCGAGAACTCGCCCAGGCTGTGGCCCGCCACGATCGCGGGACGGACTCCGCGCGTCTCGAGTATCCGCAGCACCACGAGGCTGTGCAGCAGGATCGCCGGCTGCGCGTTCTTCGTGCGCGTGAGCTCCTCCATGTCGCCCGAGAACGACAGTTCCGCGATGTCGAATCCCAGCGTCTCGTTCGCGGACCGGTAGAGGGCCCGCGCCTCCGGGAACGCGTCGTAGTAGTCCCGGCCCATGCCGACGGACTGCGATCCCTGTCCCGGGAAAAGCATGCCGGCGCGCAAGTCGCTCGAACCCCTT
>CAZPUV010000181.1:0-5811 GCA_964589805.1 uncultured bacterium
ATCTGGGAACCTACCCGCCCGGTCTCTACCCCGGTGTGTCGAACACCCCGCCGCCGGGACATCTCGCCCTGGTGCTCGCCAGCGCCGCGAACGTCGTCCCGCGCGACACTGCCGGCAACCCCGACCCGGACGGCTGGATCGGCCTCCTGGCGATCGGCATGTCGAACACCAACCAGGAATTCGCGGTCTTCGAGCGCAACGATGATCACGCGCTTGCGCACAACGGCCGAGTGATCATCGTCGACGGCGCGGTTGGCGGCCAGAGCGCCGATGTCATCGTCAACCCCGCGGCCCCTTACTGGAACACGGTCGGCGCGCGCGTGGCGGCGGCAGGTCTCGATCCCGATCTGGATGAAGCAGGCGGACGGCAGCGTGCCGAACACGACCTTCCCCGCGCACGCAGACACGCTCGAGACACACCTGCGCGGCATCGTTCGCGACCTCAAGAACCGCTTCCCACAGCTGCGCCTCTGCTACGTGGGGAGTCGCATCTACGGCGGTTACACGAGCGGCGTGCAGCGCGGCGAACCCCTGAGCTACGAAACCGCGTTCGCGTTCCGCAATCTCATCGCCGATCAGATCGGCGGCAACGCCGCGCTCAACGCCGATCCGAATGCCGGACCCGTGGAGGCGCCCGTGATCCTGTGGGGACCGTACCTCTGGGCCAACGGCACCGTCCCGCGCGCGAGCGACGGTCTCACGTGGTTGCAGGCCGACTACGAGTCCGACAACGTGCACCCGTCGCCATCCGGCGAGGCGAAGGTGGCAGCACTGCTGACCGGGTTCTTCGCGACCGACGCCACCGCCACACCGTGGTACGCGCCCGACCCGACGTCGAGCCTCTTCACCCTGGACGCCGTCGCCGACGCGTACGTTGACGACGCACAGCCGGCGGTGAACTTCGGCGCCCTTCCCGCGCTCGACTGGAGCTATCCCGCCGTCCGCGCCTACGTGATGTTCGATCTCTCGGCGGTCACCGACAGCGTCGTCCACGCCAAGTTGAGCCTGAAGACACCGCCCAACGAGACGCTGCGCGCGGGCGAGGTCGTCGTGGTCACGAACGGCGCGTGGGGTGAGTTGACGATCACCGCCGCCGGGGCGCCCCCGTTGGATGGCGCGATCCTGGGCATCATCCCCAACGCGAGCCGCGGTACGGCGGTGTCTCTGGACGTAACCGCTGCCGTGCAGGCCGCCATCGCGGCGAACCCCGGAACTGCCGCCATCTCGCTCGGCATCCGCGCGCGCCCGGGCGCCGCCGTGCCGGAGAGCGTCGGCAGCCGCGAGTCCGCCGACCCGCCCCGCCTCGTGCTCACGCTGGTCGCGCGTCCCACCGCGGTCCGCGGTCGGATCGCCGCACCGCCGCCGCTCCGCCTGAGCGCCGTTCCGAATCCGTCGGGCGGGCGCACTCGGATCGTGGTCGACATGGAGCGACCCGGCCACCTCGTCGTCGACGTCGTGGACGTACGCGGGCGGCGGGTGCGTACCCTGTCGGATCTCGCGATGGAAGCGGGGCTTCACGAGTTCGTCTGGAGCGGCCGCGACCACGGCAACCGCCTCGTCCCTGCCGGCGTCTACTTCGTTCGCGCGACCGTGGCCGGAGTCCCGGGAGCGCGGACGTCGCGCAAGCTCATCGTCGTCCGGTAGCCAGTGCCCCTGGAAGCAAGACGCCCCGTTCGATCGCTCGGCCTCGTAAGTGAAATCAGAGACGCAGATTCTCAGAAGCTGTAGCGCACGCGCAGAAACGCGTTGCTGTTGTCCTCGTTCATGCCGAAGAGGGTGCGTCCGTCGTTCCCCTGGAACAGATTGGCGCCGAGGGTGAGGTTCAACTCGTCGGTGTACTTGTACCCCACCGAGAGCCGCAGGTACGCGTCCTCGTCGCTCGGCGAGTAGAACGTGAATGCCGAGAGCGTCACGGTCTGGTAGCGGAGCATCTGCATGAGTCGCAGCGTCAGGAGCGTGTAGTTCTCGTCCTTCACGTACTCACCGGCGCGATAATCCTGCGCTCCTTCCCAGTACACCTGCGCGCCCCCCGTGAAATCGCTCCACCACTGGCGTTCGTAGCCCGCCAGCGCGCGCGTCTCGGAGTTGGGGATCAGCGGGTTCACGCCATCGCGGTCTTGCGCCGAATCGTACCAGCCGCCCTCCACCCAGGCCACGCCACCCAGTACACCACCGCGCGCGCTGGCGCCGTAGGCGCGAAGTTCCGGGTAGTAGAAGAACGGCATGCTGCCGGCCACCGACGTGTCCGCCGGCGAGAACCCGAACGGGGACTTCCAGAACCCGCGGTAACCGTACAGGGCAACGTTGAACCGCCCGACCGTGCGGCTCATGCGCACGGCGAGTTCGCCGTTGTCACCCTTCTGGGCGGGTTCCAGCGGCGGCGCGAACGCGGGCGTCCAGAACACGAGCCGTTCGCCCGCAGGCAGGACGTTGGGCGCGAAGATGGGTGTGTACACGAGATCGACGTCGAGCGGCAGGCCGAAGATCCCCAGACGCACGGCATCCGACGGACTCTTGAGGTACTGATCCTCGCGCCCGATGAAGAAGCTCACGTAATCCTTCGGAAACAGATCGTTGATGAAGAGCAGATCTCCCGTTCCCCAGGTGGTGGGCTGTCGGCCGGCGCGCACCTCGAGGTGATTTCCGAAGGCATTGAACTTGGTCCAGGCTTCGCGCAGGATGATCGCCGTCTCGTCGCCGGCGACCTGATCGGCGAGCACGTCCGCCACGAAGTGGGCCTCGGCGCCGCTTCCGTACAGGTCGCTCTTCAACTGCAGGCGACCCTCGCGCAGGAGATAGTCACGCCCACCGCCCCAGGCGGGCGGCACGAAGCCCGGGCTTCCCCATTCCGCGGGGGGCGCACCGACGTCGGGGAGACGCAACCCCGCCCCCGCTTCCACGAAACCGTGCAGTTCCAACACGGCCGCGGCGGGAACCGCCGCGGCCGCGACCATGAGGGCAACTCCGAGTTGCAGGACTTGTCGCTTCATTGCATGTAATCCTTCTGTTTCGATGTTGTGCGTTACTGGCCGATGTACTCGCGCGGCGGACTCTTGAGGTAGCGTTCCGTGAAGATGTCCGCGCTGATGCCCTGGTTGTAATCGACCGAACTGAACACGATCAGCGTGTTGTTGTTCTTGCGTGGCGTGCTCATGCGACGCTCGACCGCCGTAGGAAACCCCTTGACGGTTTCGATCTTCGTCACTTCGAGCGTCTTCAAGGGCTCGTTCTTCTCATCGAAGTACTCCTCGCGGACGATGAGTCTCGTGATCTTGTCGATCCACGTCACCTTGCGCGCGAAATAATCGCTGCTCACTGGCCGGCTTTCGAGCTTCCAGGTCTGGAAGCCGTCCTTCTCCTCTTCGCCCGTGAGCCGGTGCACGTCCTCGCTCCAGTGCCGCCCGGAGACATCCTCGTAGGCAAAGTCGCTGCCCACGAAGCTGCTCTTCTTGTCGTTGGCCGAGAGTGGCTTCACGAGGTCGAGGGAGGGGACGTAGATCCAGCGCGAGTCGTCTCCGTTGGGGTTCTTCCACGCCATGAACGTCGTTCGCCGCACGTCGCCGGGCTCGAAGAAGTACACGAAGTACCGCTGCTCGCCGCCTTCGGCGATGTCCTTGCGCAGGATGACGAACTCGCGCTCCCGCGTCTTTCCGTTCTTGTCGGTGATGGTCATCTTGACGCGCGCCGAGCCGTCGTCGCCGGCGTAGTACATGTTGAGGTGCGCCGCTTTCATGAGCGCCTCCGGGTCCGCGCCCTGTGCTCGCGCGGGCGAAGACGCCGTAAGCGCCACGAGACCGGACACCAGCAATGTCGACAGAATGATTCTCCTCATGATTCCTCTACCTCCTCGGGGCCTTCAGGCGGCCGCCTCATGGGTTGATTCGCCGCCCGCGGTGTCATGCCGGAAACCGGAGATCACACGCGCGGGAAAGTATGACAACGCCGCCGGCATGATCAGGAACGTCGCCGTTCCGCTGATCAGCATGATGGCGAAGAAGAACGCGCCCACCGTGACATACGGCACGAGGGTCGCGAAGAACATCGGCACGAAGCCCAGCGCGATCACGACGACGTTGCGGGCCAGCGCCTGCGCTGGCTCGTGGAAGAACACGTGCATCGTGCGGCTGAAGTTTCCGCTGTGACGGCGGTGTATATCGCGCGTCCGCTGCAGGAAGTGGATCGCGAAGTCCACCGAGAGACCCAGCGAGAGGCTGCTCAACACCGCGACGGGCATGTCGTAGTTTCGACCGCTGAGCCCCACCCAGCCGTACGTGATCAGGATCGTGGCGGTCAGCGGAACCATCGCCAGGAGCCCCATGCGCAGGCTGCGGAAGAGGATGACCATCATGATCAGCACCACCACCCAGGACCCCGCCAGCGCCTTGCCCATGCCGCTCACCATGAGTTGCTGCCATTTCACGTTGATGTAGCTCAGCCCCGCCCACTGAACGTCGAGTCCGGAAGGCGGTGGATTCGCGGCGACCCACGCGCTCACGCCGTCGACGACGGCGCGCACCTGCCGGTTGTCGCCGTTGCGCATCTGAACCCAGATGTTGATCCGGTCCTGTCCGGGCGTGATGAACTTGAACAGGTCGTCGGGCGAACCGCCGCTCATCTCGTAGAGGAAGAGGTACTGCGCGATCTTCTCGCGCGTGTCGGCCAGTGTCGCACTCCCGGGTTCGCGGTTCAGGAGCTCGAACTGCACCTTCTTCAACACGTCCACCACCGAGCTCGCCGCACCCACGTTGGGCTGGTTCGAGATCTCGTCCTGGACGCGCTCGGCCCACGCCATCCACGCCGGGTCGAGAAACGCGCCCTCGTTCGCGCCGGAAAGCTCCACGTATGCGATGTACGTCCCCGGCAGGTGCTCGTTCATCACCCGGTCAGCCACGCGCAGCGGCGTACCGGGTTTGAACCAGTTGACCGGATTGTCGTTCACCACGATGCGGGTGAGCCCCCAGCCGGCGATGACCAGCACGAGACTCAACGACGCCAGCACCGCCACGCGGTGGTTCACCGCCAGGTCACGAATCCTGTGGAGGAACGTCTCCGGCGCGGCCTCGCCCTCGTGCGTCTGGCCGAACTTCTCCAGCACCGATAGCGGCATGAGCATGGCGTAGGCGGGGATGAACAGCAGCGAGAGCAGCCACGCCACGAACACGCCGACGGCGACGAAAGCGCCGAACACCTGCACGGGTGGAATCGGAGTCGCCACCAGGGATCCGAATCCGACCACCGTCGTGAGCGACGTGAAGGCCATGGGGAGGAACAGCTCGCGCATCGTGTGGTAGAGCGTCTCCTCCATGCTGGCTTTCTGGTGGTAGTTCGCGTGCACCGAACTCAGGATGTGGATGCTGTTGAGCACGGCGATCGGGATCAGGAAGATGGGAATCATCGAGCTCATGATGTGAACCGTGAAGCCCATCCCGATGAGAAGACCCATCGTCCAGATCACCGTGATCATGGAGAGGATCATCGGCGCGAGGACCACCTTCCAGCGCCGGAAGAAGAACAGCATCAGAAGGAAGATGAGCAGGAACGCCATGGGTGCCGAAACCGCCATCTGCTGGAACATGGCCGCGCCAAAGGTGTCCTGCGCGATCGGAAGCCCCGCCAGGTGGTACTGCTCATCGCCGTGGTCCTTGTCGATGAGGGCCTGGATGCGCTGGCCCACTTCCATCGCCACGTCCTTGCTCTCGAGCGGGATGAACAGCGCCATCGCCTTGCCGTCGTCGGAGGCGAGTTTTCCCCGGAGAATCGGGTTCTCCCGGATCTGCACGAGTATCTGCCGCGCCTCCTCCTCGCTGCTCG
>CAZPUV010000182.1:0-5785 GCA_964589805.1 uncultured bacterium
ATAGAGAACCAGATGTACGTGGTACACTCGTCCACGGTTGGATCGCTCCCGATGGTGCCGGCTGTTTCGCTCAACTACGGCCAGGCTTCGATTCTCACCCCCAGCGATTTCCCCTTCTCGCGCGACGGCATCCTGGCCGAGGGGTTGCCCAACCAGGAGACGATGGTGATCGGCGAACTGAACCTCGAGACACTCATCGAGTCGCGCGAGAGCGGGACCGTGCTGCCGCTGCGCGACAGCGTTGCGTCCTCTGAAGTGAGGAAGGTCGTAGAATTGGTGAGCGTGAAGTAGTGGAGGACGTAGCGATGTTCGTGATTCGTCAATTGAAGCTCGCGGATGCGGCGAGCGTGGAACGGCTTTCGCGCACCATCTACCCGGACGGGCATCCGTGGAGCGAGGAGCAACTCGCCTCTCATCTGCGGGTGTTCCCCGAGGGACAGTTCGTCGTGGAAGAGCGACCCTCCGGTCTGGTCGTGGGCTACGCGGCCACGTTGATCGTGTTCTGGGACGACTACTCCATGGAAGACAGCTGGCGGGACTTCACCGACAACGGCTTCTTCACCAACCACGATCCCGAGAACGGCCGCACGCTGTACGCCGCCGACGTGATGGTCGACCCCGCCTGCCAGGGAAAGGGGATCGGGAAGATCATCTACCGGGCCCGGGAACGTCTGCTGCGCGAACGGGGTCTCCTGAGGATACGCGCCGGAGCGCGCCTGCAGGGCTACCACCGTCGTGCCACCGAGATGAAGATCGAGGAGTACGTCAAACGCGTCGTCTCCGGGGAGCTCGCAGACCCAACGCTCACGTTCCAGCTCCGCCGCGGCTTCAAGGTGATCGGGGTGGTGCGCGATTACATACGCAACGATTCCATGAGTCTCGGGTACGCGGCCGTCATCGAGTATCTCAACGAAGAGGTCGCATCCCCCGAGGACTACAGACATCAACACGAAAGTCCGTTCTACGAATAATGCACACACTGGATGTCATCTTCAAACCCAGATCGATCGCGGTCATAGGCGCCACGTCGCGCCCCGGCAGCATCGGCCGGGAAATTCTCAGCAACCTGTTCAACTACGAGTTCAACGGGAAGATATTCCCGGTTAATCCGCGTTACGAATACATCCACAGCACGAAGGCGTATCCGAGCGTGCTCAGCATCCCCGACCCGGTCGACCTCGCGATCATCGTGGTTCCGGCGGCGCACGTGTACAGGGCGGTCGACGATTGCGGGCGCAAGGGTGTGAAGGGATTGGTCGTCATCACGGCCGGGTTTCGCGAGACAGGCGAGGAGGGCGCGGCGCGCGAAGTGGCCATCATCGAACTCGCCCGGAAGTACGGCATGCGCATGATCGGCCCCAACTGCATGGGCGTGATCGATGCGACCCCGGAGGTCCGCATGAACGCCACCTTCTCGCCGGGCATCCCTCCCACGGGAACCGTCGCGTTCATGACGCAGAGCGGCGCGCTGGGCGTGGCCATTCTGCTCGCCGTCCAGAAGCTCGGCCTCGGGTTCTCGTACTTCGCGAGCGTGGGCAACAAGGCAGACGTAAGCGCGATGGATCTGCTCGATTACTGGGAGAAGGACGAGCATACGAATCTGATTGCGATGTACCTGGAGTCATTTGGCGATCCGCGGCGCTTCACCGAGATGTCGAAGCGCATCTCCCGGCAGAAGCCGATCGTGGTGGTGAAGTCTGGCAGCTCCGACGCGGGCGCGCGCGCGGCGTCATCCCACACCGGTTCACTGGCCGGACTCGAGGCCGCGTCAGAGGCGCTCCTGCAGCAGTGCGGTGTGAACCGTGTCTCGAGCATCGAGGAGATGATTCACGTCGTGGCCGGTTTCGTGGGTGCGCCGATGCCGACCGGTAACCGGCTGTGCATCGTGACCAACGCGGGCGGCCCCGCGATCATGGCCGCGGACGCCGCCGATGGACACGGACTGCAGATCGCGACGCTGTCCGATTCCACGCGCGAGGAAATGCGCAAGGCGCTGGCGCCGGAAGCGAGCGTGCAGAATCCGGTCGACATGATCGCCGGCGCGGGACCCGACGAGTACGAGCGCGTGCTCGACCTGGCGCTGGCGGACGAAGGCGTGGATATCGCCATCCCCATCTTCGTGCCGCCTCTCATGATCGAACCGCTGGAGGTGATCCGCCGCATCACGAGTGTGGCCCGCAAGCACGCGAAGCCCGTGTACTCGGTGCTGATGGCGGAAGAGACCTACTACGAGAGAATCCCGCGCGCCGTGCCCAACGCCGTTCCCATCTACCGGTTCCCCGAAGATGCGGTGACGGTGGCGGAGCACATGAACCGGTACCGCCTCTGGCGCGAACGACCGGTGGGGACGGAGAAGAAGTTCGACGTGGCGCGCGAGCGCGCTGCCGGAATCGTTCAGACCAGGAGCCGCGAAGGCGGCGGGTACCTCGCTCCCGACGACGCCAAGTCGGTTCTCGAGGCGTACGGGTTCCCCGTCTGCGGGCAGGTCGTCGTGCCGATCGACGGCGACGTGGTGGCCGCCGCGCGGGGGTTGTCGTTTCCCGTCGTGCTCAAGGTGGTAAGCGAGACGATCGTGCACAAGTCGGATGCCGGCGGCGTGATCCTCGACGTCGAGAACCCGGAGGACCTGGCCGACGCCCGACGGAAAATGGAGAGGTCCCTCGAGAAGGCCGGCGTCTGGAAGGAAGCGTCCGGCTTCCTGGTTCAGGAGATGGCCAGGGGCGGGTCGTCCGGGAAGGAACTCATCCTCGGCGTCGCCCAGGACCCCAAGTTCGGACCGCTGCTCATGTTCGGCATGGGTGGTCGCTACGTGGAGATCCTCCGCGACGTGGCCTTCCGGGTGCTGCCGGTCACCGACATCGACGCGCGGGAAATGGTCCGAAGCATCCGGTCGTTCCCGCTGCTGGAGGGCGTTCGCGGGGAGTCGCGCGTCGACATCGAGTTCGTCGAGGAGATGATTCTTCGCCTGGCGCAGCTCGTGGACGAGATCGATGGCATCGTGGAACTCGACATGAATCCGGTAATCGTCACGAGCGACCGTGCGGGCTGCCGCGTCGTGGACGTCCGCGTGCGCGTGGCGGCGGCGGAAGCCGCTGCGCCCGCACCGGCAAGAAAAAGTCCGGCAACCCGGTAACCCGTTCCTGCGTATGATTCCCCGGGTCACTCACACCCCGGGGACGCCCCCCGGCCGGTTGACGCGGGGGGCGTTTTCGGGTATACAACGGGCTCACGGATCCTTCCGCCCACCGACCCCCCGCCCGGCCGTACGGGAACGGAAACTCGGGATGAATCAACATCGAAAACGGAGGTAACCACGGCATGAAACGCCTCACATGGGCATTCGCGATCGTCGCGATCGTCGCGGCTGTTGCCACGGCCGGCTACGGCAAGAAGGAGCAGAAAGCCGGCTTCGTCGAGTACGAGGAATACACTCTGGACAACGGTCTGCGCGTGGTCCTCTCCGAAGATCACTCCGTCCCCGTCGTGGCGGTGAACGTGTGGTACCACGTGGGCAGCGCCAACGAGGAGAAGGGACGGAGCGGGTTTGCCCACCTGTTCGAACACATGATGTTCCAGGGGTCGGAGAACGTCGCCAAGGGCGACCACATGAAACTCGTCTCCGACGCCGGCGGGTCGATGAACGGCTCGACGACAACCGACCGTACCAACTACTTCGAGACGCTTCCTTCCAACCGGCTGAACCTGGGGCTGTGGCTGGAAGCGGACCGCATGCGGTCGCTCGCGATCACGAACGAGAACTTCGAGAATCAGCGCGAGACGGTGAAGGAGGAGCGCCGGCAGGGAATCGACAACCAGCCCTACGGCGAAGCATTCCTCGTGTCGGACACGCTCGGCTACGACGGCTGGCCCTACGATCACACCGTCATCGGCAGCATGGACGACCTCAACGCCGCGCAGGTCTCCGACGTCAAGGCCTTCTTCGACCGCTACTACTGCCCGGCCAACGCCGTGCTGGTCGTCGTCGGTGACATCGATCCCGCGAAGACCATGGAGATGGTGAAGCAGTACTTCGGCGACATCCCCGCGGGAGAAAAAGCAACGTTCCCGACGTGGGACGAGCCCCTGAACAAGGGCGAGCGCCGCAAGATCGTGGACGCTCCCAAGGCCAATGTGCCCGCTCTGTTCGCAACCTACCTCGTTCCACCGCACAACCATCCGGACTCGCCGGCACTTGCGCTGTTGAGCAGCCTGCTCGCGGAAGGCGAGTCGAGCCGGTTGCACAAGCGGCTCGTCAAGGACGAGGAGGCGGCGTTCGCCGTCTTCGGGTTCATCGACGGGCGCATGGGTCCGAGCCAGTTCCGGCTGATCGCCGCGTCCAACGCCGGCGTCGACATCGAAACATGCTCGACGTTGATGGACGAGGAGATCGAGAAGATCAAGAAAGAGGGCATCACTCCCGCGGAGCTCGAGAAGGCGAGGACGAAGTTCAAGGCCGACTTCATCAGCGGCCGCCAGACGGTCATGCAGAAGGCCGAGCAGATCCACCACTATATCCTGTTCCATGGGGACCTTGCGGTGATCAACAGCGACCTCGATCGGTACCTGGCTGTGACGGCCGAGGACATCCAGCGCGTGGCCGGCACCTATCTGCGCACCGATAACCGGACCATGGTCGTCGCGGCCCCGCCGCAGAAGAGCTGATCCACGAGACACGCCAAGGAGAAAACGAACATGAAGAACATTCGATTGATCGGCGCCATGCTCGTGATGCTCGTTGCGGGCGTCACGGTGGCGTCGCAGGCGGCCCGGCAGACGCCGCCGCCGCCCGAACCGCTGAAGAAACTGTCATTCCCGGCCTACTCGGAGATGAAGCTGAAGAATGGCCTCGAGGTGGTCGTCGTCGAACACCACGAGCAACCGGTGGCGTCCATCTGGCTCGCGCTCCGGGCCGGCGCGACGCTCGATCCGGAAGGGAAGTCGTCTCTGGCGAGCTTCGCGGGTACGCTGCTCAACAAGGGCACGAAGACGCGCGATTCGAAGCAGCTCGCGGAGTGGATCGAGTCGGTGGGCGGCACGGTCAACATCAGCACGGATGAAGATCACACCGTGGTTATAATCTCGCTCCTGAGCGAGTATCTGCCGACCGCGTACGAGTACCTGGCCGACATCGTCCTCAACCCGACCTTCCCGGACGACGAGCTGGAGGAAGAGCGCAAGCGCGGGGTGACGGCGATCCAGTTCGAAAAGTCGGATCCGGACGCCATGGCCGACCGCCACTTCCACTCGGTCGTCTACGGCCGTCACCCGTACGCCATCCGTCCGACCACGGAGTCGATCGAGGGGATCACGCGTGATGACGTCGTTGCGTTCCACGGGAAGAACTTCGTTGCCAACAACGCGCTCATGTTCGTGGTTGGAGACGTCACGAAGAACCAGGTCAAGAAGGACGTGGAGAAGTACTTCGGCGCGTGGAAGGCCGGCACGCCTGACAAGCCCCTGTTCGTGGCGCCTCCCGAGCGCGCCGCGCGGAACATCTCGCTCTACCACCGTCCGGGTTCGGTGCAGACCAACCTTCGCGTCGGTCAGGTCGGGCTCAAGCCGACCAACCCGGACTGGCCGGCGGTGGCCGTGGCGAACCGCGTGCTGGGCGGGGGATCGAGCGGCAGGCTCTTCATGAACCTGCGCGAGAAGCGCGGCTGGACCTACGGGGCGTACTCGAGCTGGACCAAACCGGTGGACGCGGGCTACTTCCGGGCCACGGCCAACTGCCGCACCGAGGTCTCCGACAGCGCGCTCACCGAGATGCTCGCGGAGATCGATCGGC
>CAZPUV010000183.1:0-5745 GCA_964589805.1 uncultured bacterium
GGAGCGCATTCGTGATTGGATCCTACAGCCCCAGATGCTTCTGCACCAGACGGGCTTCGATCTCTATATATCCGCCCGCCGTCATGTCGACGCGTGCGGCGGTGGGAAGTGGATTAACGAATTTCGGTTGAGTCAGAGGATTCAGTAACGGAGTCTGCGCCAGAGCGGGCGCCGTGAGCACGCCGATGATGACTACGGCGAGAGCCCCGGCGACCCCGCGTTTGTGAACACGCATGATGGGGCACCTTTCGTGTTTCCCCCCGCGCGGCCCACTCGGGGTGGTCTTAACCGCTTTGCCCCGTGAGAGCGGGCTTTACGAAAACAGCCCTCACGGTGTGCGAATCATAGCACGGGCTGTGGGCCATGGTAAACTCATGAACCACGCCATGAACCATCGGGAACGGCTTTCCGTGAACGGCCATGCTCTCACGCAATTGCGCGGTTGCCGCGCCTGCCAGACGGCAATGACCTCAATCTGAAACTTCCCCGACGCCGAACTGCCGGGACCAGAGATAGAGAGCGATGGCCGTCGCGGTGGCCGCGTTCAGCGACTCGACGTTGTTCGAGATCGGAATCGAAATCGCGCCGTCTCGCAGGCGGGCTGGCAGACCCGGGCCCTCGACTCCCGGCAACAGCGCGAATGTCCGCGGAAAGCCGAAGCCGCCGGCGTCCTCCCCTTCCACGGACAGCGCCACGATGGGGAGTGCCGGCGGCAGGTCCTCGATCGTCGGCCCGGACCGTAGACTCGCGTGGAACACCGCCCCCCCCGACGTCCGGATCGCCTTCGGGTGGTACGGATTCCCCGCTCCGGCGAGCAGGATGACGCTCTTCACTCCGAACGCCACCGCGGACCGCACGACGACACCCACGTTCTCCGGATCCTGGAACGGCACCAGGAGGTTGCATCCGGCGGGAAGCCCGTCTTCGACACGCCACACGGCGATCGGCGGCACGCCGATCAGCAACAACGGCGCGCCCGTTCCAAACACATCGACCGCCCGGAAGAGCGCTTTCGACAGGTGGAACCACGCCGCCCGCTCCGGAAGACCGGCCGGCGGCGGGTCACCGGGACTCACCCACGCCTCGCACCGGTCCGGCAGCGTCCGCATCACGTCCGCAACCGTCTTCGGCCCCGAGACCAGCACCGAGCGCTCCTTCTTGATGCCTCGCCCCGTGCCGAGCTTCTTCAGGCGTCTGAAGATCGCGTTGTCTTCGCTTTCGATGCGGCGTTCGGTGGGTTTCCTCATGGGTGGTTCAAAGAAGGCTCGCTCACGGGTACACGGTAGCGGCAGTATACCCCGGCACCCCCCTCCGTCAAGCCGCGATCGCCGCCCCCGCCAGCGCCCCCGTCCGCGCGCCCGTCCGCCAGGCGCGCCGCGCGCCGTCGCCGAAATTCAGACCCCGGCATCATTTTTTCATTGACATCATATCGGGTGCCCGAATAAAGTTCAGGCTGCCCTAACGATGACAATCATGACGAGACACCTCTCCGATAAGCTCGAGATGTACCTGAAGACGATCCTGATCCTGGAACGCGAGTACAGCCCCGTCCGCGTGGGCCAGATCGCGAAGGAGCGGGGTGTCAGCGCCGCGAGCGTCACCGAGGCAATCAGCACACTCCAGGAACGCGGGCTCATCCTGCACAAGGCGTACCGGGGAGTCCGGTTGTCGGCGGAAGGCCGCCGTGTCGCGGAACGGATCGAGCAGCGCTACAACGTGCTCCAGCATTTCCTCACCGAGATTCTCGGTGTCGAGGAAACGACTGGCTGCAGGGACGCCTGCGAGATCGAGCACGTCGCGAGCCCGGAAACGATGGATCGGCTGTCGGCGTTTCTCGACTACGTCGAGCGGTGCACGATGAATGTGTCGGAGGTCATCTCTCACTTCAAGGACTACTACGAACTGCGATCGAAGGGTGACATGTGCGAGAGGTGTGAGAAGGGGAAGCTCCCTTCCCCTTCCGTCGGAAGATCGCAGTGACGCGCCCTCTCTTTTCTTGGCCGTACTCAGGACCACCTGATTCCCTCAAGGGATAATAGAAAGGAAACATCCATGTTCGCGGGAAGGATCAGTTTGCGGCGGTTCGGCGCCGCGGCGACGCTCACAGCACTAATGGCCATGACTGCGGCACCGGTCGCCGCCGAGGACCAGGAGGACGCACGAAACAACCCCACACTCGAGGAGAAGGTCAGGGTCCTGACCGAGGAAGTATCCCGACTGCGCGAACAGATGAACATCCCGGAAACGGACCGGGAGCTCTCCGGTGCCTACGGCATGGGCCCCTCGGCCAGCAAGGTGTACGGCGTATCCCAGGGCATCTCGTTCGGCGGCTACGGGGAGTTCTATTTCGCCAACCCGTACAGCAACACGGGCGATACCGGCGCGGCGAATACGGCGGATTTCCTCCGCTTCATCGGCTACGTCGGCTACAAGTTCTCCGATCGCATCATCATGAACACGGAGATCGAATACGAGCACGCAACGACGTCCGGCAATTACCAGGGAAAGTCCGGATCGGTCAGCGTGGAGTTCGCCTACCTGGACTTCCTGTTCCATCGTGCGTTCAACGTGCGCACGGGTAATCTGCTCGTGCCGATGGGATTCATCAACCTGATGCACGAGCCCACCACGTTCCTGGGGACCTTCCGTCCCACAATCGAGAACAACATCATTCCGACGACGTGGCGCGAACTCGGAGCAGGCGCGCACGGCAGCACCGGCGGCGCCACCTACTCGGCCTATGTCGTCAACGGGCTCAACGGCAAGAAGTTCGACGACAAGGGCGTCCGCGATGGGCGGCAGAAGGGGAATCAGGTCATCTGGGAGGACGTCGGGGCCGTCGCTGCCATCGACTACGCGACGGAACTCATGAGCGGTGTCATGACCATCGGGGGTTCCGCGTACGTCGGCGGCGCGGATCACAATCTGATCCGCGATTCGAACCGGGTGTTGATCGATGTCGAGAACCGGATCTACGAAGCACACCTGGAACTGCGCCGGCGCGGCTTCGCCGCCCGCGCACTGGTCGCGGGCAGCCAGATCGACAACGCGGAAGCGTTGAGCCGGGCGCTCTACACGAACAACGCCGGCGTCCTGACCCGGCAGGTACCGGCCGAGCAGTTTGGCTGGTACGTAGAAGCCGGTTACGACGTGGCACCCCATGTCTGGTCCGCGCCGGCATTCACGCTCAAGCCGTGGGTCCGCTACGAGAAGTTCAACCTCCAGCACGAAGTTCCGGCCGGAACGGGCATCGCGCCCAGTCCCGCCCTGGACGGCTCGATCCTGACCTGCGGTATCGAGAGCAAGCCGCATCCGAACGTGGTCCTCAAACTCGATCTTGTGTTCCCTTCCAACGAGTCGACCGGGCCCGTGAGCGACGAGATCCGCCTGGGCGCCGGGTTCATCTACTAGGAGCCACGGGCACGCGAGATGAGGCGAACGAACGGCACGACACTCACGGCCACGCTCTGCGTCTGCCTGATCCTGGCGACGGCAGCCCGCGCGGAGGTCTTCCACAGCCGCGAATCCGCGCTGCGCCTCGCGTTTCCGGACGCGGATCGGGTGGAGAAGCGCGATCTGTTCTTGACCGACGGCCAGGCCGAGCGGATCGAGGCCCTGGCGCGCGTCCGCCTGCCGTCGCGGCTGGTTACCGTCTATGTTGGATGGGAGTCCGGACTCGTCACCGGATATGCGTTCATCGAAACCCATCAGGTCCGCACACTCCCGGAGACGATCATGATCGTGGTCGAACCCGACGGGCGTGTTCGCGACCTTCACATCCTTGCGTTTCATGAACCGCCCGAGTACGCCGCGTCACCGGGATGGCTCAGGCAATTTCGGGGCCGTGCTCTGACCGATGAATTGAGTCTGCGCGGCGACGTCGCCGCGATAACCGGCGCAACACTCACGGCGACTACTCTCACGGCGGCCGTCCGGAGGACGCTGGCGATCCATCAGGTTGCGATCGGCACCGGGACCGCCGGCGGGGGAACTCCTGCGGCAGGCACGGGACACTAGGAAACGCGGGAGGACATGGCGTGCGTTTCGTCGTAACCGGCGAGTGGAACAAGAACGGTATGCTCAGGCTGATCCTGTTCTTCTTCCTCGTCTTCATTCTGTTCTTCTGGGTCACCAACTGGATTCTCTACTTCCAGAAGATGACGCTGGATCCCGCGTCGGTCGTTTCCTACCTGCGCGGCGACCCCGGTGCGGAGTTCGGCAGCCCCCCCCGCCCCCTGGCCGCCCTGGCGGAAACGAGCCACTTTCACCTCTTCGCGATGGGCGTGCTCGTCATGACGCTCACCCACCTCGTGCTGTTCGTCCCTGTCCACCCACGGCTCAAGATGGGACTGACCCTCCTGACCTTTCTGTCCGCCCTCCTGAACGAAGGATCCAGCTGGCTCGTTCGCTTTGTGAGTCCCGGATTTGCGGTCATGAAGGTGACCTGCTTTCTGCTCCTGCAAGCGTCTCTCTTCGGCCTCCTGGTCATTACGTTTGTCGGAGTCCTGCGTCCGATCGCCAACGGATTCCCCGCTCCTCCGTCGCGCGGCGCCGCCGGCCCGACCGGGCCCGCTTCAGGCGGATAGCGCGCCCGCAATAACCTTCGCGCCCGCATGGGCCGATGCGATAGACTCCGCCGGACCGGCAGGACACCGCCCCGCGATGCCTCGGCGTTCCACATGCGGTGGCTCCTGCCCGCGGATCGGTAATCCAAGGGGGATTCCATGAAGAGCACATTTGTCGGGCTGACGATTGCGGTATTGACTGCTGGCGTTCTTTCCGGCCCTTCCCCGGCCCTCGCCGGCTGGGTGATGACCGAGACAAGCGGCGATGAGACACTCGTCTCCCAGGGGAAGATGAAATCCGTCTGGGACAACGGCTACATGATTCTCGACGCACAGACCCAGAAGATTCATTTCATCGATGACGAGCGGAAGGTTCAGGCCGCCGGGACGGTCGACGAAGTATGCGCGAGTTTGACGCAGATGATCGATTCGTTGATGGCGGGTATCCCGGACGATCAGAAAGAGATGATGAAGCAGATGATGGGCGGCACCGGAACCAGGCCCGAAGTTGTTGAGAAGGGTTCCGGGGGCAAGGTCGCCGGCTTCGAGACGACCCGCTACGAGGTGCTGGTGGACGGCGAGGTGTACGAAGAGATCTGGCTCGCAAAGGACGAGTCGCTGAAGAAGGAATGCCAATCGTTGATGGAGATGCTTGGAAGGCTCACGTCGTGCATCGCGAAGGTCAACTTCATGGCGGACATTCCCATACCGGAAAGCTCGCCCGACTACCTCGCGCTGTTCAAGAAGGGTGTGATCGTGAAGTCCGTCGAGCACGGCGACGAGGGCGTCAACACGACCCTGCTTTCGCCGCGGGACGTTCCCGCGTCGACCTTCTCGATTCCCTCCGATTACGAGACGGTCCCGTTCTCGAGCATCTGGGGGGAAGATATGTGAGATGACGCGCGCCGGACCGCCCCGGCAACGGCGAGTGCACACGGTCGACTGCTCGCCTCGCTCGGTCCCCGATCGAAGTCGCGACTGAGACAGGAAGGAACTCGAGCAATTCCTCCCAAGCCTCACTCCAACGTGTGGTAGACACCGTTCTCGCGACTTACGCCGACGTCTTCTCGTCTGAGTCCAGCGCGCGGACGATCACATGTTCCTCGGGCACAAGCACAGTGACCACGCCCACCAGAATCTCAACATCAAGCGGGGTCGTCCCAATCATGTCTCCGTCGGC
>CAZPUV010000184.1:0-5689 GCA_964589805.1 uncultured bacterium
AGAGGAGTTCCTCGACCGGATCGAACAGCACATCGGCACCAAGCTCGAACGCCGTCGCTACAAGGACTTCGATCACGGCGTGGGGCGCTTTACGCCCACCAAGGCCGAGGCAAGCCGCATGCACCGTGGTTCCCGCCGTTCCTCCAAACGGCGTTACGTCTAGCCGTCCGGCGCGGCACTTCCCGAACTCGGCGCTTCGTCCCACGGCGTGGCGGTTTGCACCGTCGCGAGGCGCGCGTGGCTCCACCTCCTGGCGACGAGTCGCCATCAACGGGAATGACACGCCGCGATCCGCCCCATCCCTCCCTTCGTAGAAACTCGTGTATCGAAACGGCAGGCTTCTTGCCGATCCGGTGTGATCCGTTCTCACCGATCCGCGCGGCGGACGTGCACCCCGGCGATGGCCAGAAAGCTTCGTGGGGAGTCAAAGGCGCCTCTGTCAGGTGCGCCGACTTGCGGGGTGCGCGCCGCGCGAGAACGGTGAGCCTTCGTTCCCGGCCGGCGGGTCGAGTTGCGGGGGTAGCGCGAAAGGAGCTGCAAGTTGCGTAACGTATTCACCATGCGGGGTCGGATCGGCCGCAGGCAGTACCTCGTCAACAGCATGACGATCGTGGCCTTCACGTATGCGCTCGTCTTCGCGTTCTCAATCGCGTTCGCGCGCGGTGCTCCCGGTCCCAGCCTCGAGATCGCGGGAACAGCGGGGTTCCTGATCAGCATGGTCGGGTGCGCCGCCCAGGCGTTTTTCGCCGTGCGGCGTCTGCACGACCTCGGCAAGCCCGGCTCGCACTACTGGCTCCTGTTCGTGCCCCTCTACAACATCTACCTGGGGCTCGTTCTGTTCTTCACGCCCGGCGCGCCGGGTGTGAATTCGTACGGCCCCGCCCCGGCCGGTGCCTGACAATCTCCATCGTTGCGCTGGCGAAGAGCCGCCCGGTCCGTACCGGGCGGCTCTTTCGTTCCACGCCTCCGGTGTTGTGAAGCTTCCATCCGGTTGAGTAAGCTGCAGGCATGGGAGTTCGCACGTGCGACCTGGCTGTGGTCGGGGCCGGTCCGGCGGGTGCGGCAACCGCACTCTACGCGGTCCGCGCCGGTCTCGATGTGATCGTGCTCGACCGCCACACGTTTCCACGCGACAAGATCTGCGGCGACGCGATCGCACGAAAGAGCATCGCGCACCTCGAGGATCTGGGACTTCTGGATCGTATGCGCGCGTGTGTCCACGAACCCGTCGCGCGCGCGATCCTGTCCTCTCCCCGCGGCGATTCGATCGGCGTCGATCTGGCTTCCCCCGACGAGCCCGCCCCGCACTTGATCTGCCGCCGGGAGATCTTCGACAATGTTCTGGCCGAAGCGGTACGCGCGCAAACAACATTGCTGGAGGGTGCCCGCGTCACGAATGTCACGCGCGACGATGGGCTCGTTACCGGCGTGGAGTACCGTTCACGGAATGGCGAGGGCCGCGTGCGGGCGCGCGTGGTCGTGGGCGCGGACGGATTCGACTCGATAGTCGCACGCCGTCTCGGCCTGTATCGCCACGATTCGTCCCGATGGTGCGTTGCCACGCGCGGATACTACCGGGGCATCGAGGTCTCTCCCGGCACGGTCGAGGTTCACTTCCTCCGCGAGACGATCCCCGGCTTCCTCTGGATCTTCCCGACCGGCGACGGCGTCTGCAACGTGGGGCTCGGAATCGTGCACGCGGACCTGAAACGCCGAAAGAACGGGCTGCGCGACCTCCACGAGACGGTGCTCACGCTCCCGCGATTCAGACATCGCTTTCGCCACGCGGAACGCATCGGCAGCGTGCAGGGATGGAATCTTCCCACGCCCGATCTGCGCCGGACGATCGCGGGCGAAGGTTTCCTTCTCGCGGGCGACGCGGCCGGCCTCGTCGATCCATTCTCGGGCGAAGGCATCGGGAACGCGTTCGATTCCGCGAAGGTGGCGGTGGAGGTGGTGACCGACGCTCTGCGCGCCTCGCGTCCCCGGACCGTGCTCGCCGAGTATCCGGCGCGACTGTGGCAGGTGATCGATTCCGGGGAAATCGCGCTCCACTACCGCCTGCGCAAACTCGCGCGCCGGGCCGGCGTGATCGACTTCCTGGTGGGACGGGCCGCCGCACGCCCCGACGTCCTCGACTGGATCCGACGCATGACGTCCGCGCGCGGAGCCGTGGAGAGCAAACGCGCGCTCGTTTCTCCGCTAACCTACGCGCGCCTCTTTCTCAACCGGTGACAGAATGAAGAACGCCGGCCCCCGGAGGAGCCGGCGTTCCCGTACGCGGCGGAGCATCAACCCCCGCCTTACTTCACCACCGTGATCTTTCGCGATGTGGTCTGCGTCGAGGATTCCATCCGCACGAAGTAGATCCCGGACACGAGCTTCGAGGTGTCCAGGGTGACCGACCCGGTCCCGGCCTCGCGCGAAGCGCGGTCGAGCAAGGTCGCCACACGGCGTCCCGCGACGTCGTACACATGGATCGAGACCTCGTCCGCCTCGTCGATGCCGAAGTCGAGCGTCGCCAGTCCGGCCACCGGGTTCGGGCGCGGATCTCCGATCCAGAACGACGGCGCACGCGCCGAGCCCTGCACCGGGGTCGGCGCTTCGTGCATGCCCCGCCAGACCAGCGAATACTGCTGGCTGCCGTTCGTGATCGGGCCCGTGTGCGACACCGTCACCATGTACCCGCCCAGCGGAGCCGCGAGCAGATCGATCTGTTCGACGTTGTCGACATGGTTGGCACCCGTCGTGGCGGCGTTGCCGGGGAGCGCCTTGTTCAGATTCCACGGGTACCAGGTGCTTCCGCCGATGGGATCCTCGAGCACGAGGTCGAGGTCGTTCACGAGTTTCGGCGTGCTCGGGTTGAGCGACGGGGGTGATACCGAGGCGGGCGGATCCGTCCAGCAGAGCGTCACCCGGATGTCCTGCGGTGTGGTCGAAGAGAAGTAGTACACGTGCGTCTGTCCGTTCGCGAGCGTGCCCTCGCGGACGCCCAGGTCGGCGCCGGAACCGGCGTACACGACGTCGAGGCTCCGCTTCGTATTGAGCAGACCCCAGCCGTTCTGGTAGTCGGGTCCGTCGTTGAACCCGGCTTCGTCCGCGCCGTTGATGATGAGCGCCTTCACGGTGGCCGACCGCGGTATGGACCCGATCTGCGTCTCGTAGGCCTGCGCGATCAGGTTGGCCGAGCCCGCCGCGTTGGGACTCGACATGGACGTGCCGCTGAGCGAGGCGTAAGAGGCGTCCGAAGCGTTGTTGCTGGATGTCAGTCCGGCGCCGTTGGCGACGATGTCCGGCTTGATGCGCCCGTCATCGCACGGCCCCCAGCTCGAGAACGAGGTCTGCACGACATCCGAAGGCACCGAGTACCCCGTGCTGATGTCGTTCACCGCGCCCACCGTCAGGATGTTCTTGGCATTCCCGGTCCAGCTGATCGTGTCGTAGCCACCCTTCTGACCGTCGCTTCCGTGCGTGTCGTTCGACAGCACCCAGCCGCCATTCCAGTGATAGTGCGATCCGCCCGGTCCCGGGCCCGCGTCGTTGCGGTCGTTTCCCGACGACATGCAGATCAGGTAGTTCGGCGCGTTGTAGGCAATGGTGTCGAAATCACGGGCGCTGTCGTCGTAGAAGCCGAAGCCGTATTCCTCCGTGCTGCTCACGCCCATGTCTCCGAACCAGTACCAGTTCGGTCCGACCGTCTCCCACCCGCTGGCAAATCCGTAGGAGTGGTTCGACACCTGGAGGCCGAGCACGCCGGCCGCGGCCATTTCCGACGTGTCGAAATTCCAGTCGTATGCATGCAGCGGCGCCGCGTACGACATGCCGCGCGCGCCCGGGCTTGCACCCGCCGCGATCATCGTGCCGGCCACGTGCGTGGCGTGTTGAATGTGCGCGACGGGCCCATCCACCTGCACCACGCGCCCGCCGAATTCCTGGTGCGTCAGGCGCACACCGCCTCCGTCCCATACCGCGAGATCGCCCGCCGTCGTCGTCGAGCCGTCCACGCCGTAGATTCCCCCGCCGATCCCGGCCGGCCAGACATCCCATGCCCGGACCGTCTTTGCGGCAGTCAGGTTGTCCACGCGGAAGAACACGGGCATACCGTTCTCACGGATGAACATGAGCTCGATGCCCGGCTCGTCGTTGATTGCCTTCTGGGCGGCGTCGGGGGCCTGCAGCATGCTGGCGTACAGCGCGGTGCGCCCCGACTCGAGTTGCTGGCGATAAACCCGTGACAGCCGCTCCAGTTCGAGCGAGTTCGAATTCTGTGCGCGGGACGGTGCTGAATGCGCCGTTGCCAGCAACATGGCGCACGCCATCACCTGGAAACCAAATCGGCGGCTTGAAATGACGCTTGAAGACACGGCTGCTCCTCTGGTTGGTGGAACAATGGTTGAATGCGGCGGGTCAGCCCGTGTTCAGGCCGACTGCGGGTGTATCCATTATACCACAGGCCCTTTCGCTTCGCGCCCCCACGACCCGTTCCTGTCGTGTGCGCACGCGGGATCTTGCATCGATCGGGCCACATTGCCCGGCGTGTCGGATCCGGGATGATGGCACCGCATGACGGTCAGTCGCACGCGATCTCTCCGGGCACACGACTCCGGGTTGAACGAACTGTCCTCAGCGGACACCCCGTTTCCCGTCGTGCCCCGTGGTCATGCGCAGAGATACTCGGCCATCTGCTTCGCGTGCGGACGATCCCGAAGCCTCCCGATGGCCTGCTCCTTCACCTGGCGGATTCGCTCCCGCGTATAGCCCAGGCGTTGTCCGATTTCTTCGAGCGTCAGCGGCTGTTCGCCGTCGAGCCCGTAGTACTTCGTCAGGATGATCTGTTCGCGCTCGGGGAGTCTCTCGATCGCGCGCCGGAGGTCACGGCCGAGCATCTGCGCAAATACGTCTGCGTCCGGACTCTCGGCATTCGGGTCTTCGATCTGCTCGATGAACGACGACTCCTCGCCGTCGCCCGAAATAGGCTCGTTCAGAGACAGATGGCCCCGCGAGAAGCTCAACACTTCGGCGACTTCGCCTTCGGTCACGTCGAGTTCTTTCGCGATTTCCTCCGCGTTGGCCGCCCGTCCGAGGTCCTGCTCCAGCTTTCGCGCCGTGCGCGCCGCTCGCTGAGCCAGACCGACCCGGTTCATCGGCAGTCGCACCATCCGCGGCGCCTCGGAGACGCAGCTCAGAATGGCCTGCCGAATCCACCACACCGCGTATGAGATGAACTTGTACCCGCGCTCGGGGTCGAAACGATCCGCGGCCCGGGCAAGCCCGAGGTTGCCCTCGCTGACGAGATCCTCGAGCGGGACGCCGTTACCCGCGTACTTCTTTGCGATCGAAACCACGAAGCGGAGGTTGGAACGAATGAGGCGCTCGCGAGCGATCATGTCGCCCTGGCGCACCCGCGCGGCGAGTTCTTCTTCCTCGGCCCGCGTGAGCAACGGGTACTTCTGAATGTCCTTCAGATACAGAGTCAGACTGGAGATATCCGCGCTGGCGCGGTGATGGGTGGTCGACATGCCCATGGTTTGAAACCCCTTTCGTGTCTCGGCCCTGTACGGGGTATCCCCCCGCCGAATGGCTTCGGAGTCGGTCCACTATTTGTCATGGACAATACAGGGACACGCCCGCGCTGTCAAGATATTATGTGAATAATTCTTTGACAGCAATATGACATACGTTGTATGTT
>CAZPUV010000185.1:0-3584 GCA_964589805.1 uncultured bacterium
GAAATGCTGTTCCAGGCGCGCATGGAAGACGGCGCGTTCATCGGGATCGGGCAGGCCGGGGTCGTAGAGGCAGGCCTGGAACGCGGCCTCGTCGACGTCGGCGGGCGATGTCTCCCCGTCCGCGATCCGGCGCGCGAGCTTCGACGCGGCGTCCACGATCTCCGCGCGTCCGCCGTAGCTCAGCGCCAGAGTCAGGTTCAGGCCGGTGTTCTTCGAGAGGCGGCCGATGGTCTCGTCCAGCGTCCTCCTCGTCGCGGCGGGCAACATGTCGAGCCGGCCGATGGCGTTGAGGCGCACGTTGTTCTCGTTGAGCTCCAGCTCTTCGCGGCTCAGGACCTCTTCGAGAAACCGCATGAGCCCCGTCACCTCGACGCGCGGGCGATTCCAGTTTTCGAGGGAGAACGTGTACAGCGTGAGGTACTCGATGCCGATCCGCGCGCACGTTCGTACGCACGTGCGCACCGGCTCCGTTCCCGCCCTGTGTCCGGCGAGTCTCGGCAGCCGACGCTTCTTCGCCCATCGGCCGTTCCCATCCATGATGACGGCGATGTGTCGGGGGAGATTCTCTGCCGACCGGAGCGCCTCGATCTGGACGTCGATGTCGCTACTCATTCGTTCCGCGCAGCGCCTGTCACTCTGCCCGCCGCGGGAGCGGGCGGGCGGCGCAGGTCACATCTCAAGGACTTCCTTCTCCTTGGCTGCGACGGCGTCGTCCACCTTCTTGATGAACGAGTCCGTGAGCTTCTGGACTGATTCCTGCCGGGAATGCATCTGGTCCTCGGATAGTTCGTGCTCCTTCTCGAGCTTCTTGATCTTCTCGTTGGTGTCACGACGAACGTTGCGGATGGCCACCTTCGTGTCCTCCCCGATGCGCTTGACCACCTTGACCAGGTCCCGGCGCCGCTCCTCGGTAAGCGGTGGAATCGGAAGCCGGATGAACGTCCCGTCGTTCTGCGGATTGAGTCCGAGATCGGAGGCGTGGATGGCACGCTCGATCTCGCCGACCATCGAGCGGTCCCACGGCTGGATGGCCAGGGTGCGCGGGTCCGGGACGGAGATGTTGGCGACCTGCTTCACCGGAACGGTCTGCCCGTAGTAGTCGACCTTGACCACGTCGAGGATGGCCGGACTCGCCTTCCCCGTGCGGATGCTGGAGAGCTCGTGCAAGAGGTTCTCCAGCGACTTCTGCATGTGGTCTTCCGCCTTCTTGTAGAGTTCTTCCAGCATGACACGCCTCCAGACTCAGGAAACGGTGGTACCGACCGGTTCGCCGCGCACGGCGCGAATCAGGTTGTTGTCGCCGGTGAGCTTGAACACCACGATCGGGAGCTTGTTTTCCATGCACAGGGAGATCGCCGTGGCGTCCATTACCCGGAGCCGGCGACTGAGCACATCGAGGTAGGAAAGAGAGTCGAATCGCTTGGCCGACGGATCCTTGAACGGATCACCGTCGTAGACGCCATCCACCTTGGTACCCTTCATCACCACGTCCGCCTCGATCTCGATCGCGCGCAGGGCCGCCGCGGTGTCGGTGGTGAAGTACGGATTGCCCGTGCCACCCGCGAAGATGACGATGCGTCCCTTCTCGAGGTGCCGGATGGCGCGGCGCTTGATGTAGGGCTCGGCGAGTTGCTCCATCTTGATGGCGGTCAGCACGCGCGTGTCCACCCCGATGCGCTCCAGCGCGCTCTGAAACGCGAGCGCGTTGATCACCGTCCCCAGCATGCCCATGTAGTCGGCGGTGACGCGGTCGATCCCGTTTGCACTCCCGGTGCTGCCGCGGAGGATGTTGCCGCCGCCGATCACGATCCCCACCTCGGTCCCCAGCGCCTTCACCTCGGCGATCTGCGTCGAGTAGGCGGCCAGTTTGGCGAAGTCGATCCCGCCCCCGTCCTCATGGGCGAGGATTTCACCGCTGAACTTGAGCAGGATCCTCTCGAACCTCACGCCGCTCAGGACGGCACCTCCGCCGGCTACTGACCGAGTTGGAATCGGGCGAAGCGGGCGACCCGGACATTCTCGCCCAGTTTCGCGATCGCTTCGTTGACGATGTCGCGGATCTTCTTGTCGTTGTCGCGGACGTACACCTGGTCCATCAGCGCGGCTTCTGCGAAGAACTTCTCCAGGCGCCCGGCGATTATCTTCTCCGCCACCGCGGCCGGCTTGCCTTCCTCCGCCGCCTGCGCGCGAAAGACGCTGCGCTCCTTCTCGATCACCTCGGCCGGGATGTCCTCCCGCGAGACGCCCAGGGGCGAGGCCGCGGCGATGTGCATGGCGAGATTACGGACGAGTTCCTGGAACTCGTTCGTCCGCGCCACGAAATCGGTCTCGCAGTTCACCTCGAGGAGCACACCGATGCGATTGCCGGGATGGATGTACGAAACCACGAGCCCTTCGCTGGTTTCCCGGCCGGCGGCCTTGGCCGCCTTCGACAGCCCGCGGATGCGCAGGAACTCGATCGCCTTCTCGACGTCGCCCGCGCTCTCGGCGAGCGCCTTCTTGCAGTCCATCATGCCAGCGCCGGTGCGCTCGCGCAGTTCCCTGACCATTCCCGCGTTGATTTCCATCATGCCCTCCACTCAGGCATCGCTGCTAGGCGACCGATTCGCGGCCGGCCGTTTCGGCTGAAACCGGCTCGTCACCGCTCGACGTGTCGCGCCCCTCGGTGTAACGCGTCCTGCCTTCGATGCAGGCGTCGGCCACGATCTTCGCAAACAGACCGATGGCGCGCATCGCGTCGTCGTTGCCGGGAACCGGATAGTCGATCTGATCCGGATCGGCGTTGCTGTCCACGACCCCCACGATGGGGATCTTGAGGCGTCGCGCCTCGTTGACCGCGTTGATTTCCTTCTGCGTGTCCACGATGAACACGAGACCTGGCGGCTCCGTGAGCTTGCGAACACCGCCGAGCGTCCTCAGAATGCGCTCCTTCTCCTTGGCGAAGCGCGACGCTTCGCGCTTGGAGAACTGGCTGATGGTGCCGTCGAGTTCCATCTTCTCCAGATACTCGAGGCGTCCAAGACTCTTGCGCACCGTGTTGAAGTTCGTCAGCGTCCCGCCGAGCCACCGCTCGGTGACGTAAGGCATCGAGCAGCGGAGTGCTTCCTCGCGGATCGCGTGCTTCGCCTGCGGCTTGGTGCCGACCATGAGCACGGCGCGCCCGCAACCTCGCGGATGGTGTCGCGCGCCCGCTGGATGCATTCGAGCGACTTCTCCAGGTCGATGATGTGGATTCCGTTCTTCTCGGCGAAGAGGTAGGGCTTCATCTTGGGATTCCACCGTTTGGTCTGGTGGCCGAAATGAACGCCCGCTTCGAGCAGTTCTTGCAGGGTGACTTCACCCATCATGGGACCCCCTTGGATCTCGGTTGAGCCTCCACCGCGCCGGACCGCCAACTCCGTCTGTCGACGGAGCACCGGGCGACCCGCTCGGGGCGCGGTGTGTGTGATCGTCGGAACGCGTCGATGGCGACGCGACCATGCGTACGACAGAATGTCGATGAATCTCGAGAAACGAGCGGCGCGGAGCCTGTTCCCGGGCGACTAGCGCTTCGAGAACTGGAACCGCTTGCGACGGCCCGCCAG
>CAZPUV010000185.1:3594-5667 GCA_964589805.1 uncultured bacterium
CTCCTTCATCCGCGGATCGCGGGTGAGGAGGCCGCGGGCCTTGAGCATCGGGTGAAACCGTTCGTCCAGCTTGATCAGGGCGCGGGCGATTCCCAGGCGGACGGCACCCGCCTGGCCGGTGATTCCGCCGCCGCCGGCAGTCGCTTCGATGTCATACTTCCCCGTCGACTCGGTTGCCTCGAGCGGCTCTCGCACCGCCAGCACGAGGGTCTCGCGACCGAAATACTCGGCGAGCTCGCGCCCGTTGACGGTGATCTTGCCTTCGCCGGGCCGGACGAACACACGGGCAACTGCCTCCTTGCGGCGTCCGACCGCACCGATTCTCGCGGCCTTCGCCGCCTGCTGTGCTTTTGCCATCATGTCGTAACTTTCTTTCGGTATCAATAACCCGTCGGGGGCATGGGGCCAGGCTGCTGGGCCGCGTGCGGGTGCTCCGGACCCACGTAGATCCTCAGCTTCTTCATCATCCGCCGGCCCAGGCGCGTACCCGGCATCATGCGCCGCACCGCGTGGCGAACCACGAGTGTCGGGTCCTGCTCGATCAGGTCGCGCATCGTGCGCACCTTGAGTCCGCCCGGGTATCCGGAGAACCGGTAGTAGAGCTTGTCCTCCCGCTTGCTGCCGCTCACATAGATCTTGTCGGCGTTGATCACGACCACGTGGTCGCCGAGGGAAAGGTGCGGCGAATACTCGGGGTGGTGCTTTCCGCGCAGCACCTTCGCGATCTCGCTTGCGAGGCGGCCGAGCGGACGGTCCGTGGCGTCCACCACGTACCACGTCTCCTTGATGTCGGCGGCCTTTACCGTGTGTGTCTTCATGGTCATCTCTGTATCACCCGCGCATCAGGCGCGCACTCCTCCGAGCCCCTTCAGGGGAAAGTCGTTAAGATATACCAGCGTCCGGCCGGGCCGTCAAGGCCCATTCCCGGAACCGCTTCCGGCCCCGGCCGGGGCGTGGTGCCCGCCGGCCGCCGCCGCTCCGCCCGGCACGGGCGAGGCCTCCGGGACCCCGGTCAGCGTCTCGTGGGACCGGACGATGAGCGCGGTGAGGAGGGCCAGGAGCCCCAGCTCGATCAGCAACAGCGGCGTGCTGACCGGTACCACCGGGGCCAGCATGAGCCAGTACTGCAGGATGATCCCGCTGATGACGATCAGGGCCAGCCCCGAGGTCACCGCCGCGATGGTCTTGTTCTTCCGGCGCAGGAGCACCGCGAAGGGCGTCATCCACACCATGGCGAAGATCAGGCGCGCCACCAGCCAGTAGGGCGTGTGGTAGCCGATGCGCTTGGCCAGGTAGGCGGTCTCCTCCGGGATGTTCCCGTACCAGATCACGATCAGCTGGGAGAAGTAGAAGTACGCCCAGAACGTGGCGAACCCGAACATCAGCCCCCCGATCGACTTCTGAACCAGCTTCGAGGGCGCGTCGGCACGCCTGCGCCATCCGAATATCACCAGCGCGAGCGTGCAGATGCCGGTCAGGAAGGCGCTGATGGCCACGAAGGCGCCAAACAGCGTCGAGAACCACGGACGCTCGATCGACATGAACCATTCGATGCCGATCAGGGAGAGGTGCGCCATGAACAGGATCACGTAGATCACGGCCCAGAACCGGGTGTACTTCTCCCCGCGCAGCGCGGCGGAGAGGAACCGGCGTGCGACCAGAAACACGAGTCCCAGGAGCACCAGATGACGCGCGATGAACAGGTTCCGGTTGAACCACACGCCCTGGTATTCCATCCAGGGGTAGATCGAGAGTTGCGGCATGTTCACGAGGAACAGCAATGCGGCGACCGGGATCACGTACTGCAGCGACGCTACGCGCGAGAGGAGCGGGCGGTGCCAGTGTCCGTCGGAGATCTCCGCACCGGCCATGAGCACGATGGCCCCTTCGGCCAGACCGATGAACAGCGTCATCGCGATCAGGAGCGCCCCGCCCGCGCCCGGCTCCAGCAACTGCTCGGCGAGCAGGACCACGCCCGCCACGGCCAGCGCCGCGATCATCCACCGCATCCTGTTGAGACGGATACCCATGGCCTATGCCTTCCTCACGTGGATCTCGAAGCTGTCCCCGAAC